>JAEZXF010000080.1 GCA_023419995.1 Pseudomonadota bacterium
GTTCCATGCCGCGTGGACCCGCGCCGGCACCGGGGCCGGCGCGGGAAGCCGTGCGGGCGAGGAGGCGGCGCGCAGCGCCCTGCTGCTGTCGTGGCAGCCGGTTCTCGCCCGTCTCGCCCTCGCGCCGGCCGCGGCCGACAGGGCGGCCGGCCAGGCGCTCGCCATGGGCACCGGCTTCCTCGACGAGCTCGTCGCCGGCGGCCATGTCGCGGAGGGGCCTCTCTTCCGCGTCATCGCCGAGGAGCTCGGCCTCGGCTTCTCGGCGCGGATCGATCCCGAGGCGCTGCTGGCCGACGAACCGCGCCGGCTGGCGTCGCTGCGCCTGCGCGCCGGCCTGCGGGTGGCGATGGTCCGCGAGGCGGACGGAGGCGTCGTCCACGTCGTCGCCGACCCGGCCGTCGATCTCGACGCGCTGCGTGTGCGTCTCGAGCGCGAGCCGGCCCTGCGCGCCCGCCTGCGCATCGCGCCGCCGCGTGCCCTGCGCTCTGCCGTCATCGCCCGCACCCGCCGGCGGCTTCTCTTCGATGCTCAGCACGGGCTCTTCCTGCGCTCGCCGGAATTCTCCGCCCGCACCGTCCTCAACGCATGGCAGGGCGCGACGGCGGTCGCCCTGCTCTTCGCCTTCCTGCTCGCCCTCTGGCTGGCGCCGGCGACGACGCTGGTCGTCTTTCACGCCGCGGCGACCGCCGGCTTCTTCGCCTGCATCGGCCTGCGCTTCATCGCCTATGCCAGCGCCCGGCCGCTGCGCCTCAAGCCGCTGCCGCCGGTCGAGCCGGGGGAGCAGCCGGTCTATTCGGTGCTGGTAGCGCTCTATCGCGAGAAGGAGGTTCTTCAGCAGCTCCTCGCCTCGCTGGGCAAGCTGCAATGGCCGCGGGCCAGGCTGGAGATCAAGCTGGTCTGCGAGGCCGACGACGCGGAGACGCTCGACGCGCTGCGCCTCATGCCGCTGCCGCCCCATGTCGAGGTCGTGCTGGTGCCGCCCGGCACGCCGCGCACCAAGCCGAAGGCGCTCGCCTATGCGCTGCCGCTCTGCCGCGGCGAGTTCGTCACGCTCTACGACGCCGAGGACCGGCCGCACCCGCTCCAGCTCGTCGAGGCATGGCAGGGCTTCCGCGACGGGGATGCTGCTATCGGCTGCCTCCAGGCGCCGCTGGTCGTCACCAACGGCGGCGCGAGCGTGCTGTCGCTGATGTTCGCCTTCGAATATGCCGCGCTGTTCCGCGGGCTGCTGCCGTGGCTCGCCCGGCGGCGGCTGGCGCTGCCGCTGGGCGGCACGTCGAACCACTTCCGGCGCGCCGTGCTGGACGAGGTCGGCGGCTGGGACGCCTACAACGTCACCGAGGATGCGGAGCTGGGCATCCGGCTCGCCCGCTACGGCTATCGCACCGGCGTCATCTCGCGCCCCACCTACGAGGACGCGCCGGAGACGATCGCCGTATGGCTGCCGCAGCGGGTGCGCTGGTTCAAGGGCTGGATGCAGACATGGCTGGTCCACATGCGCGAGCCGGTCGCGCTGTGGCGCGAGCTCGGCCCGGCCTCCTTCGTCGTCATGCAGATCATGTCGCTGGGCATGGTGGCCTCGGCGCTGGTCCACCCGATCTTCGTCGTCTCGGTGCTCCACGCCTTCCTCGCGCTCGTCCTCAACGGCGCTCTCGACGGCTACGAGATCGCCTTCGCGCTGTTCGGGCTGACCAACATCTCCTTCGGCTACGCCGTGTTCATCGCGCTCGGCCTGGTGACGCTGACCGCGGGCGAGAAGGCGCGGCCGCTGCGGCTGGTGGCGCTGACCCCGGTGCACTGGCTCCTGCTGTCGGTGGCGGCGTGGCTGGCGGTGTGGGAGATCTATCGCCGCCCGCATCACTGGAGCAAGACGCCCCACGGCAGG
This sequence comes from Pseudomonadota bacterium, assembly GCA_023419995.1. Taxonomy (GTDB): domain Bacteria; phylum Pseudomonadota; class Alphaproteobacteria; order Rhizobiales; family Rhizobiaceae; genus Aerobium. Next base: position 1,886 of record JAEZXF010000080.1, read on the forward strand.
CACGTGGCGCGGGCGCGCCGCTGATGCGCGCGATTGCCATCCCGCCGCGGGACGCCTATCTGAATGGCTGGAAACGCGTCCGGCCGCGCGCCGCGGCGCAAGACGAGAGGAACGCATGTTCAAGGCCCTGCTGCGGCTGCTGTCGATGATCCTGCTCTCGGTCGCCGTCATCATGGCGGTGCTCGAGGCGACCCGCTCGATCGCGGCCGGCGCCCTGGTCGTCACGCCGCTCGGCGCCTCGTGGAAGGCACTGTCGCCGGACAGCCTGCTGCGGTTCGAGGAGCTGGTGAGGACGAACCTTCCGGACCTGTTCTGGGATCCGGTGGCGCTCGCGGTTCTCGGCGTGCCCGGCTTTGCGGTGTTCCTCGCGCTGGCGGCGCTGTTCGCCCTTGCCGGCCGGCGGCGGCAGCGGCGGCGCGCGCACGGCTACCACGCCGCCTGAGGCCGATTTCGCGGAAGCGGCCCGGCAGGCCATGCCCACAGGGCGGAAAGGAATGCAGCCATGTTTTTCCTGAACGACATACCTAACAAGAAGCTGAGGCTGCCGACGCCGGAGGAGGCGCTGCCGGGGCGCGCGGAGGCTATCCCCACCGCGACCCGCCACTTCGTCTCCGGCCGTCCCCTGCACGGCCCTTATCCGGAAGGCATGGAGACGGCCTATTTCGGCATGGGCTGCTTCTGGGGCGTGGAAAGGCTCTACTGGCAGATACCGGGCGTCTGGGTCACCGCCGCCGGCTACCAGGGCGGCATCACCCCCAACCCGACCTATCGCGAGACCTGCACCGGCCTGACCGGCCATGCCGAGACGGTGCTGGTGGTGTTCGACCCCGAGGCGGTGTCCTACGGCGATCTGCTGCGCGTGTTCTGGGAGAACCATGACCCGACGCAGGGCATGCGGCAGGGCAACGACGTCGGCACCACCTACCGCTCGGCCATCTACGCCACCTCGGCCACCCAGCAGGAGGAGGCGGAGCGCTCGCGCGCGGCCTATCAGGCGGCGCTGGCGGGCGCGGGTCGCGGCGGGGTGACGACGGAGATCGCACCGGCGCCGGCCTTCTACTTTGCCGAGGAAGAGCACCAGCAGTATCTCGCCAAGAATCCCGACGGCTATTGCGGCCTGCGCGGGACGGGCGTCGCCTGCGTGGTTCCCGCCGCGCGCTGAGCCGGGTTCGTCAGGCCCGCCTCACGGCAGGCTTGCCGCGAGATAGCCGAGCGTGAACACCGCGATCAGCCCCAGCGCCACGGCCAGCCCGCGCCGGCCGCCGAGCGCGTGGAGGCCACGCCCGACCGTAGGCCGGGGTGCCAGGTCCCGCGCCCGCGGCACTTTGATCGCCTCGCCGGCCATGTGCGGCAGGCTGGCGATCCGCGCCGCGATCTCGTTCCACGCCTCGTCGGCGCTGCCCGCCGGCCGCTTCATGTCGTGCAGCCGCTGCAGCTTCTGGGCGAGGTTCAGCACGCATTCGCGGAACTCCGGGTCGACCTCCATGTCGCGCTCGGCACGCACGCGCTCGTGCTCGTCCATCAGGCCCAGCACGTAGTCCTCTGCGCGCGCCATCCGGTCCCTGAGCGTCATGTGCGGCTGTCCCGTCACCAGTGCGGCGGCTTCGTCACGGGAACGTCGGGCGTGGCCTGCTCCTCGAGCGCGAGGAAGCGCTCGGTCAGGACGTCGAGCTTCTTCTGCAGCCGGTCGAGTGTCTTCCACTGCTCGGCCAGCTGGTCGGACAGCTCGGCGATGACGCGCTCCTGCTCGGCATGCCGGATCTCGAGCGCCGTCAGCCTGTCCTCGGCCGGGGCGCTCATGCCGCGATGCCTTCGAGCGCGGCGCGCAGGCCTTCGCCCAGCGGCTTCGGCCGCCGGGAGGCCCGGTCGACATAGACGTGGACGAAGAAGCCGAGCGCGGCGGCGCTGTCCTCGCCATTGCGGAACAGGCCGACCTCGTAGCGCACCGAGGACGAGCCCAGCTTCGCGACGCGGATGCCCGCCGTCACCACGTCGGGGAACGCCATCTCGGCGAAGTAGCGGCAGCTGGTCTCGACCACGAGGCCGATCTGGTCGCCGCCGTGGATGTCGAGCACGCCGTTCTCGATGAGCCAGCCGTTCACGGCCGTGTCGAACAGCGAGTAGTGCACGACGTTGTTCATGTGGCCGTAGACGTCGTTGTCCATCCAGCGCGTCTGGATGGTGCGGAAGGCGCGGAAATCCCCGCGCGACGGCCGGTCGGGGCGGTCGCTCATCGCGAGGCGTCCCCGCCCGCCAGCCGCGCCGCGATCAGCGCCGCCAGCCGCTCGGCGACCTCGTCCTTGCCCATCTCCGGCCAGTCCTCGACGCCGTCGACGGAGACGATCCGCACGCGGTTCCTGTCGCCGCCCATCACGCCGCCCTTTCCGCCCTCGGCCGCGTTGACGCCGCTGTCGTGCGACACGTCGTTGGCGACGATCAGGTCGGCGCCCTTCTTGGCCAGCTTGACGCGGGCGTTCTCGACCACGCTCTGCGTCTCGGCCGCGAAGCCGATCACCAGCCCCGGCCGTTGGGGATGGTGGCCTATGGTGGCGAGGATGTCGGGATTCTCAACCATCTGCAGCGCGGGCGGGCCCTTGCCGGGCTCCTTCTTGATCTTCTGGTTCGCCTCGCCGTCGGTGCGCCAGTCGGCGACGGCGGCGACGAACACGCCGGCGTCGGCCGGCAGCGCGGCTTCCACCGCCGCCTTCATCTGCCGTGCCGTCTCGACGCGGGTGACGGCGACGCCGGCGGGGTCGGCGATGATCACCGGGCCGGAGACGAGCTGCACGTCCGCGCCCAGCCGGGCGAGCGCGGCGGCGATGGCGTGGCCCTGCTTGCCGGAAGAGCGGTTGGCGATGTAGCGCACCGGGTCGATCGGCTCGTGCGTCGGGCCGGAGGTGACGACGATGCGCCTGCCGGCGAGCGGCTTCGGCCCGGCATCCCGGGAGGTTTCGTAGAGCAGCGCCTCGATGGCCGCGACGATCTCCAGCGGCTCGGCCATCCGCCCTTCGCCGGCCTCGCCCGCCTCCGCCATCTCGCCGCTCGCCGGCCCGACGAAGCGGATGCCGTCCTTCTCCAGCGTGCCTCGGTTGCGCTGCGTGGCCGGGCTCCGCCACATCAGCGGGTTCATCGCCGGCGCGACCAGCACCGGCTTGTCCGAGGCGAGCAGCACCGCCGAGGCGAGGTCGTCGGCAAGGCCGTGCGCCATCTTCGCCATCAGGGCGGCGGTCGCCGGCGCGACGACGATCACGTCCGCCTCGCGCGACAGGCGGATATGGCCGACATCGTGCTCGTCGTGGCGGTCGAAGAGGTCGGTGAAGATGTGGTCGGCCGACAGCGCGCCGACGGAAAGCGGCGTCACGAATTCCTGCGCCGCTTTGGTCATCACGCAGCGCACGGCCGCGCCGCGCTCGCGCAGGCGGCGGATCAGGTCGAGGCATTTGTAGGCGGCGATGCCGCCGCCGATGATGAGCAGGATACGCTTGTCGGAAATCGTCATTCGCCGGTCTGCCTCCCCGCTTACCCCATCATAGAAGAGATTCAGCCGATCTGCCACGCGATCCAGATCAGCGTCGCCGCGATCACCCACAGCGCCAGGCGGCCCGAGCGGGTGTGCCGGGCCTCGGCGCGGCCGATCCTGTCGGCGGTGGCGGCGTCGAAGCGCAGGCCGTCCT
>JAEZXF010000082.1 GCA_023419995.1 Pseudomonadota bacterium
TGGCCAAGCTGTGGACGTCGGAGATGCAGGGCCGTGTCATCGACACCACGCTGCAGGTGTTCGGCGGCTACGGCTACATCCTCGACTACCCGATCGCCCGCGCCTATCTCGACTGCCGTGCCCAGCGTCTCTACGGCGGCACCAGCGAGATCATGAAGGAGATCATCGGTCGCACGCTGTGGCCGGACGATCGCGCCGGCCGCGCCGCGCCCAAGGCGGCCTGACCGCCAACGGGCGGGGTCGCCCGCCGACGGACGGCCCGCCCGGACCGCAACTTGACTTCGCAGGATGATCTCGCGCCCGCTCGGCTACGGGCGGCGGAGGGAGGTTTTCGCCATGACAGACGCATTCATCTTCGATGCCGTGCGCACGCCCAGGGGCAAGGGCAAGCCCAATGGCGGGCTGAACGAGGTCGCCCCGATCAAGCTGGCCGCCACGGCGCTCAAGGCGATCCGCGACCGCGCCGGCCTCGACACCGGCCTCATCGACGACGTCGTGCTCGGCGTGGTCGAGCCGTTCGGCGAGCAGGGCTCCGACATCGCCCGCATCGCGGTTCTCGACGCCGGCTTTGAAGAATCGGTAGCCGGCATCCAGGTCAACCGCTTCTGCGCCAGCGGCCTCGACGCCTGCAACCTCGCCGCCGCGCAGGTGATGAGCGGCCAGAGCGATTTGACCATCGGCGGCGGCGTCGAAGGGCTGTCGCGCGTGCCGATGGGGGCTGCAGGCAACGTCCAGGGCTGCGACCCGGAGGTGGCGTTCGACACCTTCTTCATCCCGCAGGGCATCTCCGGCGACCTGATCGCGACGAAGTACGGCTTCAGCCGCGAGGACGTCGACCGCTACGCGCTCCTTTCGCAGCAGCGCGCGGCGGCGGCGATCGGGGAGGGCCGCTTCGACGGCTCGATCGTGCCGGTTCACGACCGCAACGGCCTGCTGGTCCTCGACCGCGACGAACACCCGCGCCCCGACACGACGATGGAGACGCTCGCCGCGCTGAAGCCGGCCTTCGCCGGCATGGGCGCCCGCGCCGGCTACGACGGCGTCGCCCTGCTGCGCTATCCCGAGCTCGAATGCATCGACCACGTCCATCACGCCGGCAACTCGTCCGGCGTGGTCGACGGCGCCGCCGCCGTGCTGATCGGCAACGCGCAGGCCGGCCGCCGCGCCGGGCTGAAGCCGCGCGCCCGCATCCGCGCCTTCAGCGTCGTCGGCACCGAGCCGACCATCATGCTCACCGGCCCGACCACGGTGACCGAGAAGGTGCTGGCGCGGGCCGGCCTCTCCATCGGCGACGTCGACCTCATCGAGGTCAACGAGGCCTTCGCGGCGGTGGTGCTGCACTTCCTCGACCATTTCTCGCTCGACGCCGGCAAGGTCAACGTCAACGGTGGCGCCATCGCGCTCGGCCATCCGCTCGGCGCGACCGGGGCGATGCTGGTCGGCACCGTGCTGGACGAGCTGGAGCGGCGGGACCTCGCCATCGGCCTGGTGACGCTGTGCGTCGGCGCCGGCATGGGCACCGCCACCATCATCGAGCGTGTTTGAGGGCTGCGCCATGATCGAACTCAGGACCGAAGGCCGCATCGCCGTTCTGGCATTCGCGGCGAAGACCAGGAACCTCCTCGACCCGCAGGCGATCGCCCGGCTGGACGCGCTGGTCGACGAGATCGCCGCCAGCGCCGCCGTCGACGCCGCGGTCGTCGTCTCCGACCGCGAGGAGTTCATCCTCGGCGGCGACCTCGACGCCATCCTGCGCGAGGAGGACGCGGCCGCTTCCTTCGAGACGACGTACCGGCTGACGCAGGTCTTCCGCCGCATCGAGCTTTCGCGCAAACCCTATGTCGCGGCGATCAACGCCACGGCGCTGGGCGGCGGCTTCGAGCTGGCGCTGGCCTGCCACCGCCGCATCGTCGCCGACGCGCCGTCGATCCTGCTCGGCCTGCCGGAGGTGAAGGTGGGCCTGATGCCTGGCGCCGGCGGCACGCAGCGCCTGCCGCGCATGCTGGGCGTGCAGGCGGCGGTGCCACTGCTGCTCAGGGGAACGCACCTGTCGCCGACGCAGGCGAGGGACCTCGGCCTCGTCGACGAGCGGGTCGCGCCGGAAAGCCTGCGCGCCCGCGCCATCGCCGCCGCCGGCGAGCTGGCCGCGGCCGGCGACTTCGCCAAGCCGTGGGACCGCAGGGATTTCCCGCTGCCGGGCGGTGAGGTTCAGGACGTCGCCAACCGCCGCTTCTTCATGGAGGAGACGGCGCGCATGCACAGCCGCACCCAGGGCAATTCGGTGGCCGAATGCTGCATCCTCGCCGCCGTCTACCAGGGCTGCCAGGCCGGCTTCGACGCCGGGCTGAAGCTCGAGGCGCGCAAGTTCGCCGAGGTCGCTTCCTCGCCCGAGGCGAAGGCGACGATCCATGCCCGCTTCTTCGACCGCCGCGCGCTGCGCAAGGCGATGCGCGCCCGCGCGGTTCCCGCGGCCATGGACACGGTCGGCGTCGTCGGCCTCGGCCTGATGGGCTGCGGCATCGCCTTCGCCGCGGCGGCGGCCGGAAGCCGGGTCGTGCTGCGCGACAGCACCCCCGAGGCGACGGCGAGGGCCCGCGAGCGGATCATGGCGCTTGCCGCCAAGGCCGGCAACGCGGCCGCGATCGGGCCGCGGCTGGAGACCGCCGCCGCGACGGCAGGCCTCGCCGCCTGCGATCTGGTGGTCGAGGCCGTGTTCGAGGACCGCGCGCTCAAGCTCGGCGTGCTGCGCGAGATCGAGGGCCACCTGCGGCCGGAGGCGGTCCTCGCCTCCAACACGTCGAGCATCCCGATCTCGGCCCTGTCCGCCGGGCTGGCGCGCCCGGAGCGTTTCGTCGGCCTGCACTTCTTCTCGCCGGTCGAGCGCATGGAGCTGCTGGAGATCGTTCCGGGCAGGGTGACGAGCCCCGAGACGCTCGGCCGCGCGCTCGACATCGCCGCGCGGTTGCGCAAGACGCCGGTCGTCGCACGCGACGTGCGCGGCTTCTACACCGGCCGCGTCTTCGCGCCCTATCTGGCGGAGGCCTTCGCCATGGTGGCGGAAGGCTACCCGCCGGCGCTGGTCGAGAACGGCGCCCGCCGCCTCGGCATGCCGATCGGGCCGCTGGCGCTCGCCGACGCCGTCTCCATCGAGCTGCAGCAGAGGCTGCGCCGGCAGGAGGAGGCGGACGGCGAAGGCACCCGGCGCCTCGCCGAAGCGGACCGGCTCGTCGACCTCTTCGTCGACGGGCTGGGACGGCCGGGCCGCGCCGCGGGCAAAGGCTTCTACGACTACGGCCCGGAGGGCAAGCGGCTGTGGACCGGCTATGCCGGGCAGTTTCCGCCGGCCTCACCCAAGCCCGACGTCAACGTCGTCAAGGACCGGCTGCTCCACATCCAGGTTCTCGACGCGCTGCGCTGCCTCGAGGACGGCACGGTCGGCAGCGCGCTCGAGGCCGATGTCGGCGCGGTGCTCGGCTGGGGGTTTCCGGACCATCTCGGCGGCCCCTGCCGCTTCGTCGACATGCGCGGCGCCGATGCGGTGATCGACGACTGCGAGGAGCTGGCCGCGCTGTTCGGCGAGCGCTTCGATCCGCCGGCGCTCCTGCGCCGGCTGGCGG
>JAEZXF010000110.1 GCA_023419995.1 Pseudomonadota bacterium
AGATGGCTGCGAGCAACCTGGCCGTGGCCGGGATCGAGCCGGTCGAGCCCGCGGCGACGACCGGCCCGGCCGGCGGCGAGCGCGACAGCCGCTCCGCCTCGGCGAGGATGGCGGCGTTGCGGTGGGCGGCCGGGTTGGAGCGGTCGCGCTCGGCCAGCAGCGCCGGCCAGGCGCGGGTGACGATCTCGAGGAACTCCAGCGTCACCTGCCACCAGCCGGCGAGGTCTTCCGGCACCAGGCCGGCAAGGCGCGCCCAGTCGGCGCCGCCGGTCTCGATCTCGTCCATCAGGGCGGCCAGGTCGCGCGACAGCCAGATCGCGTCGGCGAGCGAGGCGGGCACCACCACCTCCTCGCCGAACAGGGCGGCGACATGGGCGGGCAGGCGGCGCTTCCACGCCTGCACCAGCGGGCTGAGCAGGAGGATGCGGTCGATCTGGCCGATCGGCGGGGCGAGCGCCAGCGCCTGCTCCCCGCTCTCGCCGTCGAGGAAGGCGGCGTCCTCGTCGAACTCGCCGAGCGGGCGGATCGACGGCAGGATCGCGGCCGTCTTGCCGAGCAGCTCGACGAAGAGGGAGCGCAGCTCGCGCGCGGCGCGGCGTGTCGGCACGTAGATCGTCGCTTCCGCCAGCTTCAGCGGGTCGCCGCCGTGGGAGAAACCCGGCACGAGGCGGCCGGACAGCAGGGCCTCGGCAAGGGTGCGAAGGAAGGGCGCGCCCGCCGGTATCGACAGGACGCGCGGCGTCATCGGCCTGAAGAACGAGGGCCGGAGGAACGGGGGCCGGAAGGGCGGGGGGCCGCGAAGCGCGCCACCGCCGCCTCGGCCGGGCGGATCGCCTCCGGCGTGCCGACGGTGATCCAGTGGCCGCGCATGACCCGGCCGAACAGCCGGCCCGCCGCGATGGCGCGGTCGAAATAGAGGTTGAGCGAGTGCGGCCCGGCCGCGGCGCCGGCGAAGATGCGCGGGTGCAGGATGCCGACGCCGGCATAGATCAGGCCGTCGGCCACGCCGGCGGCGCGGGCGAGCCGCCCGTCCGGCGCGATCAGGAAATCGGTCGAGCCGCTGTGGCCGGTGGCGTCGTCGGGTCGGGCAAGCATCAGGAGAATATCCATCTCCGCGCCGTCCCAGGCAAGGGCGAGCCGCTCGAGGTCGGAGCCGTCGCGGTCGATCCAGAACGTGTCGGCGTTGAGGATAAGGAAGGGCTCCGCCCCCAGCTCGGGCAGCGCCCGGACGATGCCGCCGGCCGAATCGAGCAGGCGGTCGCTCTCGTCGGAGACGACGATCCGGGGCGCGGCCCGCGTCTTCACGTGCTCGACGATCTGCCGGCCGAGATAGTGGACGTTGACGACGGCCTTCTCCACCCCGGCTTCCGCCAGCGCGTCCAGCCCGCGGTCGAGCAGCGTTTTGCCGGCTATCTTCACCAGCGGCTTGGGAAGGGCATCGGTAAGCGGCCGCATCCGCTTGCCGAGGCCGGCGGCCAGCACCATCGCCGTCTTCGGCACCGCGCTCACAGGATGCCGGCCCTGTCGTAGAAGGCGCGCAGCCCGGCCAGGCCGGGATGGGCGAGGGCGCGGACGAGATAGTCGCGGATGCGCGGCAGGTGCTTCATGTAGCCCGGCTTGCCGTCGCGCAGGTTCAGGCGCACGAAGATGCCGAGGATCTTGGAGTTGCGCTGCGCGGCCATCGCCGCGTAGGCGAGCTCGAAGCCGGCGCGGTCGAAGCCGCCGCTAATGCCGCCACTGGCCGCGCGCGCGGCGCAGTAGGCGTCGACCATGGCGCGCTCCAGCACCGGCGGGATCGTCACGCGCGCATCCATCGCCAGCGAGGCGACGTCGTAGGCGGCGGGACCGATCACCGCATCCTGGAAGTCGATCAGGCCGATGCGGTCTCGGCCCTCGCGCTGCGGGCGCCAGACGATGTTGGGCGAATGGTAGTCGCGCAGCACCAGCGTCGTCTCGCCGCCCTCCAGCCGGTCGAAGACCTCGCCCCAGGCAACGGCCCAGGCAGCGCGCGTCGCCTCGTCCGCCGGCCGGCCGGTCCGGTGCGGCATGTACCAGTCGGGAACCAGCTCCGTCTCGATGGCGAGCGCGGCGCGGTCGTACGCGGGGATCTCGTGAACGACGCCCGGCGCGACCGCGATGCGGCGCGGCCATTCCCGCGCGTGCATCTGCGCCAGCAGTTCGGCGGCGGCGACGTAGCGCTCCGGGATCGGCTCGCCCGCCGCATCGAGGACGGTGCCGGTTCCGAGATTCTCGACCAGAAGCAGCCCGCGGTCGAGATCGGCGGCATGGATTTCGGGCGCGGCGAAACCGGCGTCGCGCAGCACGTTCGCGATGGCGACGAAGGGCACGACCGATTCGGCGAGGTGGGCGATGCGGCTGTAGGGCAGGCCGTCGCGGATCGGCGGCCCGTCCGGCCGGCGCGGCGAATCCATCAGGATCACCGGCGCGCGGCCGGCGACCGAGACGGTCTCGTAGGCGCGGGCCGAGGCGTCGCCGGTCAGGAAGCGACGCGTCGCCCCCCCGAGCCCGGAGGCGTCGAGGAAGGCGCGGATCGCCAGCGAGCGCTCCAGCCGGGCAAGGAAGGCCTCGGGGCCGGCGATCTCGACGCTGCGGCCGGCGCCGCGCTCGGCAAGGACCACCCGCACCGCGTCGGCCGGCAGCGCGGCCTCGGCGCGCTCCGGCCATTCGACCAGCGCGACGCCCTCGGCCAGCGCCTCGGAGAAGCCCAGCTCCTCCAGCTCGTCGGGCGAGGAGATGCGGTAGAGGTCGAAATGCTGGACCGGGACGCGGCCGGCATAGGGCTGGACGAGGGTGAAGGTCGGGCTGGGCACGTCGAGGGCGTCGTCACCGGCAAGCGCGCGGATGATCGCCCGCGCCAGCGTCGTCTTGCCCATGCCGAGGTCGCCCGACAGCAGGAGGGCGTCGCCGGGCCTGAGGATGGCGGCGATGTCGTCGCCGAGCCGGCGCGAGGCCTCCTCGTCGGCGAGGTCGAGCCGGAGCCGGCGCGGCGCCATCGCGGTCACTCCGCCGCGGCGCGGAACCCTTCCGGCGCCATCGGGAAGCGGCAGATGACGGTGGTGCCGCGACCCTCGCCGGTGTCGATGGCGACCGCGCCGCCATGCAGCTCGACGAAGCTCTTGACGATCGAGAGGCCGAGGCCGGCGCCGCGCCGGCGGCCGCCATTGGCGTGCGGCTCGAAGCGGCGGAAGATGCCGTCGAGCACGTCGGCGGGGATGCCCGGCCCGTCGTCGTGGACGCTGAAGGCGACGCCGTCGGCGTCGCGCGTGCAGGCCAGCCGCACGGTCGAGCCCTCGGGCGCATAGTTCGCGGCGTTGCTCAGCAGGTTGAACAGGATCTGGCGGACGCGGTTCTCGTCGGCGTGGAAGGACAGCGGCGCCTGCGCCAGCTCGATCTCGAGGCCGATGCCGTGCTCGCGCAGCCGTTCGGCGACGAGGTCGGCGGCCGAGCGCACGGTGCGCTCGACCGCGATCTCGGTGATCTCCAGCTCCATCACGCCGGCATCGACCGTGGCGAGGTCGAGGATGTCGTCGACGATGGTCTCGAGCTGCGACGACGAGGTGGTGATGTGGTCGACATAGTCGCGCTGGCGCGGGTTGAGCGGGCCGGTGATCTCCTGCGCCAGAAGCTCGGTGAAGCCGATGATGTTGGTCAGCGGCGAGCGCAGCTCGTAGGAGACGTGTTGGATGAAGTCGTTCTTGAGCTGGTCGGCGCGCTCCAGCCCCTCGTTCCTATCCTTCAGCATGCGCTCGACGTTGACGCTGTCGGTGACGTCGATGAAGGTGGTCATCACCTGTCCGTTCGGCAGGTGGACGAGGGCGTAGCGCAGCACCGTGCCGTCGTTCAGCTCGACCTGGCCCTCGGCGTCGCGGCGCTCCTCGTCGAAGCCGGTGGCGGCCGCCGTCATCTCGCTCCACGGGCTGACGCGGGCCAGCGCCTCGCAGGAGGCCTTGATGACCGAGATGTGCGTGCCCGGCTGCACGAGGTCGGCCGGCATGCCCCACAGCGCAGTGAAGGCGCGGTTGGACAGGCGCACCCGCCCGTCCGGACCGAAGACGGCGACGCCCTCGGCGAGGTTGTCGAGGGTGACGCCCTGCACGCGCAGCACGGTGTTATAGCGGCTTTCGAGGCTGATCTTCTCGGTCAGGTTCTCGAACACCCAGGTCACGCCGCCGTCGGGCTGCGGGTTGGCGACGACGCGCAGCGTGCGCCCGTCCGGCAGGTGCCACAGGTGCTCCTGCGGCTCGACCGAGCGGTAGGCGGAGAGGAGGTTCTCCTTCCAGCGCCGCCATTCCGGCTGCTCGGCCAACCTGCCTTCGCTGCGCAGCCGGTCGAGCAGCAGCGTGTGGTCCGGCCGGCTGTCGAGGAAGCCGTGGTCGAGCTCCCACAGCTTCTGGAACGCCTGGTTGAAGAACAAAAGCTTCTGGTCGGTGTCGAAGATGGCGACCGCGGTGTTGAGCTTGTCGAGCGTGTCGGCGTGGCTGCGCACGGTACGCTCGTAGCGGGCGCGCACGCCCTCGATCTCGCTGACGTCGCAGGCGAGGCCGGCCGAGCCGTCGCGGCCGGCGAAATCGGTGACGGCGAAGATGCGTCGGTCGCCGCCGATGACGGTGGACAGGTTCTGCGAGAACACCTGGCTCGACAGGTGGCCGTGGGCGACCTGCTCGCGCGCGGCGGTGCCGAGAAACTCGCGATTGTCCTCGAGCGCGGCCATCGGCGTCGCCGCCTCGACCCCGGCGGCGTAGGCGGCGTTGACCCAGGACAGCCGGCCGTCGGAGCCGCGCAGCCAGGCCGGCATGTCGAGCGCGTCGAGCAGGCCGAGCAGGTTGGCGCGCTCGGCCTGGAGGCGCTGGTGCTGGAGCCGCAGCTCGGCATGGTCGCGCCGCTCCTGCGACAGCGACAGGAAGCGGACGGCGGCGTGGCCGGCGGCGGTGCGGCCCTGCGCCTCGAGCGGCATGCCCCGCGCCGTCTCGATGGCGAGGTCGAACGGCCGGCGCTCGTCGCGCAGCGCCGCGATCGCCCGGTCGAGCGCCGTGGCGCTGGCCGGCGAGAGCCAGCGGCCGAAGGCCAGGAAGGTCGCGCGCTCCTCCGGCACGCCCGGCACGTCGAGCATGCCGACGAGCTCCGGCTTGCGGTGGTCGCCCGACCAGACGAGGGTGCGCTGGTCGCGCAGGTTGAGCAGCGCCTCGGCGCGCTGGAGCGCGGTGTCGAGCTCGGCGACGCGGCCGCGGAACTCGATGTTCTCGGCCGCGGTGCGGCCGCGCTCGCGGATCAGCAGGATCGCCGACAGCATCGCGGCGCCGGTGATGCCGACGAAGAGGGCGAGCTGGACGACCTCGACGGTGCCGATGGAGAAGGGCAGGCGCACGTTGGTGCGCTCGGCCTCCTGCGCCAGCGCGGCGGCCGGCCAGGCGGCGGTGGCGAGCGCAAGCCCGGCGATGCGCGCCAGGAGCCCGCCGCGCGAATCGCTCATGCGGCCGGCGCCGGATCTCTCCGCATCCAGTCGGTCTTGCCCTGACATGCCCAAAAGTCCTCTCCGCCGCAGCGGGCGAAACCGCCCAGAAAGGACGCGCCCCAAGTTGGTCTCCCCTGACCGGGGGCGTCGCGAATCACGCCACTCTACCGTGCGGCCGATTCGCCGTGAAGGCGAAGCGGGCGCAAAAAGGGGCCGGACGGCGTTCTCCGTCCGGCCCCGATGTAACGCGTGGAATGGTTAACAATCAGTAGCGATAGTGTTCCGGCTTGAACGGGCCCTGCGCCGAGATGCCGATATAGGCGGCCTGCTCGGCCGACAGCTCGGTCAGCTTGGCGCCGACCTTGGCGAGGTGCAGGCGCGCGACCTTCTCGTCGAGGTGCTTGGGCAGCACGTAGACCTCGTTCCGGTACTGGTCGCGCTTGGTGAAGAGCTCGATCTGGGCCAGCACCTGGTTGGTGAAGGAGGCCGACATGACGAAGCTCGGATGGCCGGTGGCGTTGCCGAGGTTGAGCAGGCGGCCCTCCGACAGGAGGATGATGCGCTTGCCGTCGGAGAACTCGACCAGGTCGACCTGCGGCTTGACGTTGGTCCATTTGAGGTTGCGCAGCGCCTCGACCTGGATCTCGTTGTCGAAGTGGCCGATGTTGCCGACGATGGCCATGTCCTTCACCTTGCGCATGTGGTCGAGCGTGATGACGTCCTTGTTGCCGGTCGTCGTGATGACGATGTCGGCGGCGGAGGCCGCGTCGTCGAGCGTCACCACCTCGAAGCCGTCCATCGCCGCCTGAAGCGCGCAGATCGGGTCGACCTCGGTGACCTTGACGCGCGCGCCGGCGCCGGCCAGCGACGCCGCCGAGCCCTTGCCGACGTCGCCGTAGCCGCAGACGACCGCGACCTTGCCGGCCAGCATCACGTCGGTGGCGCGGCGGATGCCGTCGACCAGCGATTCCTTGCAGCCGTACTTGTTGTCGAACTTCGACTTGGTGACCGAGTCGTTGACGTTGATCGCCGGGAAGGGCAGCAGGCCCTTCTTCTGGAGCTGGTAGAGGCGGTTGACGCCGGTGGTCGTCTCCTCGGAAACGCCCCTGATCGCCTCGCGCTGCTTCGTGAAGAAGCCCGGCGTCGCCGCCATGCGCTTCCTGATCTGGGCGAAGAGGATCTCCTCCTCCTCGCTGCCCGGCTTCGACAGCACGTCCTCGCCCGCCTCGGCGCGCGCGCCGATGAGGATGTACATGGTGGCGTCGCCGCCGTCGTCGAGGATCATGTTCGACGGCTGGCCGTCCGGCCACTGGAAGATCCTGTCGGTGTAGTCCCAGTACTCGGTCAGCGATTCGCCCTTGACGGCGAAGACGGCCGTGCCGCTGGCGGCGATGGCGGCGGCGGCGTGGTCCTGCGTCGAGAAGATGTTGCACGAGGCCCAGCGCACGTCCGCGCCGAGCGCCTTCAGCGTCTCGATCAGCACCGCGGTCTGGATGGTCATGTGCAGCGAGCCGGAGATGCGCGCGCCCTTCAGCGGCTGCGTCGGGCCGAACTCCTCGCGGCTGGCCATCAGGCCGGGCATCTCGGTCTCGGCGATGGTGATTTCCTTGCGGCCCCAGCCGGCAAGGCCGATATCCGCAACTTTATAGTCCTGGCCGCTCATGGCTCGCTCCAGTCAGAATGAAATTGCCCTTGCGACGGCCGATCGGGAAATCGCCGTGCGTTCGCGGTGCGGACTAGCACAGAAAGCGCCCGTCCGGCAATCACACATAAAGAAATCTTTATATCGATATGGTGAACGGGCGTCTGCGACGGATATGTCGACCAGCCGCAGGTCCACCGGTTCATCGCGTCGGATGCAGGCACCGCCAAGCAGCCCCTTCTGGCGGCAAGGCCCTCTAGGGGGTAGTGACGATTTAACGGGTTGGGATTCCCAAGGGAGAGCAAATCAGATTCAACGCTGATTTTTGGGGATCGGCGATGGACTGCGACACGCTTCGGGATGACCAGTGGGAGCGGATCAAG
>JAEZXF010000117.1 GCA_023419995.1 Pseudomonadota bacterium
GTTGGTGAACTGGCCGCCCGGCATCTCGTGCAGCCACACCTCCGAGGCCGGCCCCTTCAAATCGCTCTCGAAGGCGGCATACTGGTTGCGCACCGCTTCCCAGTAGAACGAGATGCGGCGGATCCACTCCGTGTCGAGCCCGGCGTCGCGCTCGCCGCCGCGCAGTGCCTCGGCCAGCGAGCCGAGGCAGGGCTGCGCAGTGTTGCCGGACAGCGCGTCCATGGAAGCGTCGACCGCGTCGACGCCGGCTTCGACGGCCGCCAGCACCGTGGCGGCCGAGATCCCGCTCGTGTCGTGGGTGTGGAAATGGATCGGCAGGCCGGTCGCCTCGCGCAGCGCCTTGAACAGCACCCTGGCGGCGGCGGGCTTCAGCAGGCCCGCCATGTCCTTGACGGCGATGATGTGGGCGCCGGCGGCCTCGAGTTCCTTCGCCAGCGCGACGTAGTACTTCAGGTCGTACTTGGCGCGCGCGGGGTCGAGGATGTCGCCGGTGTAGCAGATCGCCGCCTCGCAGAGCTTTCCTTCCTCGCGCACGGCGTCCATGGCGACGCGCATGTTCTCGACCCAGTTCAGGCAGTCGAAGACGCGGAACAGGTCGATGCCGTTGCGGGCCGCCTGGCCGACGAAATAGCGGACGACGTTGTCGGGATAGTTGGTGTAGCCGACGCCGTTCGCGCCGCGCAGCAGCATCTGCAGCAGGATGTTGGGCGCGGCCTCGCGCACCTTGTGGAGCCTTTCCCACGGGTCCTCGGTGAGGAAGCGCATGGCGACGTCGAAGGTGGCGCCGCCCCAGCATTCGAGCGAGAACAGGTTGGGCAGCGCGCGGGCGTAGACGCCGGCGATCGAGACGATGTCGAAGGTGCGCATGCGCGTCGCGAGCAGCGACTGGTGGGCGTCGCGCATGGTGGTGTCGGTGAAGAGCACCCGGCTTTCCTCGCGCATCCAGCGGGCGAACTTCTCCGGGCCGAGCGCGTCGAGCCTCTGCCTGGTGCCGGCGGGGATGTCGGCCTCGATATAGGGCACGACGGGCGCCGCGGCCTGCGCGTTGGGCCTGGGGCGGCCGCGCGTCTCGGGATGGCCGTTGACGGTGACGTCGGCGAGATAGGTCAGGAGCTTGGTCGCCCGGTCCTGCCGCCTGACCTGCTGGAACAGCTCCGGCGTCGTGTCGATGAAGCGGGTGGTGTAGCTGTTGTCGCGGAACTTCGGGTGGCCGATGATGGCCTCGAGGAAGGTCAGGTTGGTGGCGACGCCGCGGATGCGGAACTCGCGCAGCGCGCGGTCCATGCGGCTGATCGCCTCCTCCGGCGTCGCGCCCGAGGCCGTGACCTTGACCAGCAGGGGGTCGTAGTAGCGGGTGATGATGGCGCCCGAATAGGCGGTGCCGCCGTCGAGGCGGATGCCGAAGCCGGCGGCCGAGCGGTAGGCGGTGATGCGGCCGTAATCCGGCACGAAGTTCTGCTCGGGATCCTCGGTGGTGATGCGGCACTGGAGCGCGTGGCCGTGCAGCCGGATATCTTCCTGCGCCGGCACGCCGGATGCGGGCGTGCCGATGGCCTCGCCCTCGAGGATGTGGATCTGCGCCTTGACGATGTCGATGCCCGTCACCTCCTCGGTGACGGTGTGCTCGACCTGGATGCGTGGGTTGACCTCGATGAAATAGAACTTGCCGGTGTCGGCATCCATCAGGAACTCGACCGTGCCGGCGCCGACATAGCTGGTCGCCCGGGCGATCTTCAGCGCGTGGCCGCACAGCTCCTCGCGCCGCGCGGTGTCGAGATAGGGCGCGGGCGCGCGTTCCACCACCTTCTGGTTGCGGCGCTGGATCGAGCAGTCGCGCTCGAAGAGGTGCACGGCGTTGCCGTGGGTGTCGCCCAGCACCTGCACCTCGACGTGGCGGGCGCGCTCGACCAGCTTCTCCAGATAGACCTCGTCCTTGCCGAAGGCGGCCTTGGCTTCGCGCTTGGCCTCCGTCACCTCGCGGGCGAGGTCCTTGGCTTCCCGGATGGCGCGCATGCCGCGGCCGCCGCCGCCCCACGACGCCTTCAGCATCAGCGGGTAGCCGATCTGCGCGGCCAGCTTCTTCACCTCGTCGATGTCGTCGGGCAGCGGGTCGGTCGCCGGCACCACCGGGACGCCGATCTCGACGGCAAGGTTGCGGGCGGCGACCTTGTTGCCGAGCCGGCGCATGGTCTCGGGCCGAGGGCCGATGAAGGTGATGCCGGCTTCGGCGCAGGCGTCGGCGAATTCGGGGCTTTCCGACAGCAGGCCGTAGCCGGGATGGATGGCGTCGGCGCCCGACAGCCTGGCGACGCGGATCACCTCCTCGATGGAGAGATAGCTCTCGATCGGCCCCATCTCCCGGGCGAGGTGCGGGCCGCGCCCGACCTGGTAGCTCTCGTCGGCCTTGAAGCGGTGCAGCGCGTACTTGTCCTCCTCGGCCCAGATGGCGACGGTCTTGATGCCGAGCTCGTTGGCGGCACGGAAGACGCGGATCGCGATCTCGGAGCGGTTTGCGACGAGGAGTTTCTTGATCTTGGGCACGGGCAACTCGCTGTCTGGCAAGACGGGGTCGGTGAAGTGCACCGAAACCATTGTGCAATGCAAGACGTTTTCCCCAACGTCAGTGCCTATTCCCGCCGCTTTGGCGCGAGCGGCGGACGCATGGCCGCCCCTCGCCCGCCGATGTGCGGACATGCGGCAGGCGGCGCGGGCGGATTGCCTAAAATTTGAACGGTGTTCTCACGGCAAGCTTAAATCCTGCCCTGCTACAAGGGCCTCATGCAAGCCCAGCCCCCAGAGCCTTTGCCGATGCAATCGGAAGTTTTGTCACCGCGCGTGAATCAACGATCCATTGCGGAAGCCGGCGCGCCGGCCCGCCGCAAGGGGCGCGTGACGATGCTCGGCCTGCGCGGCATCCCCGACGTGCAGGGCGGGGTGGAGAAGCATGTCGAGATGCTGGCCGGCAGGCTGGCGGCGCAGGGCTGGGAGGTCGAGGTCGTCGGCCGCAGCCCCTATCTGCCGGGACGCGGCGCGCGCGAGTGGAACGGCGTGCGCGTGGTGCCGCTGTGGGCGCCGCAGCGCGCGGCGCTGGAGGCGCTGGTGCACACCTTCCTCGGCGTCTGCCGTGCGGCGGTGCGGCGCCCCGACATCCTGCACATCCATGCCGTCGGGCCGGCGCTGATGGTGCCGCTGGCGCGGCTTCTCGGCCTCAGGGTCGCCGTCACCCACCACGGCTACGACTACGACCGGCAGAAATGGGGCCGGTTCGCCCGCGCGGCGCTGAAGCTCGGCGAGCGCTTCGGCATGGGCTGGTCGCACGGCCGCATCGCCGTGTCGGGCGACATCGCCCGCACCATGGACGCGCGCTACGGCATCGCCGTGGATTTCGTCCCCAACGGGGTGGCGGTCGCGCCCGGCGACGCCCGGACCGGCATCCTCAACGACCTCGGCCTGGCGCCGCGGCGCTATATCCTGCTTGCCGCGCGCTTCGTGCCGGAGAAGCGCCAGACGGACCTGATCCGCGCCTTCGTCGGCCTCGGCGACCCGCGCTTCCGGCTGGTGCTGGCGGGTGACGCCGAGTTCGACAGCGCCTATGCGCGCGAGGCGAAAAAGCTGGCGTCCGACACGCCCGGCGTGGTGCTGGCCGGCTTCCAGTCCGGCGACCGGCTGGCCGAGCTCTTCGCCAGCGCGGCGCTGTTCGTCCTGCCGTCGAGCCACGAGGGCATGCCGATCGCGCTTCTCGAGGCGATGGCCTACGGGCTGCCGGTGCTGGCGAGCGACATCGTCGCCAACAGGGAGATCGGCCTGCCGGAGGGCGACTATTTCCCGCTCGGCGATACCGGTGCGCTGGCGGCGGCGATGGCGGAAAAGCTCGCCGCGCTGCCGGGCGAGGACGAGATGCGCCGGCGCGCCCGCGAGGTCGAAGCCGCCTACAGCTGGTCGGGCATCGCCCGCCGGACGGAGGCGGTCTACGAGGCCGTCCTCGGCCGGAAGCGCTGAGCGAAACGGAGCGTCTCCCGCGCATGGTCACCGTCAAGCGGATCGCCGGACTTCTTGCCTGGGCCGTGCTCGCCCTCATCGCCTTCTCGACCCTGTCGCCGATCGGCATGCGGCCGCATCTCGGCGGGCTGGTGCATGTCGAGCGGTTCGGCGCCTTCGCCCTGCTGGGCTTCCTGTTCGCGCTGGTTCATCCGCGCCGCCTCTGGCTGGTGCTCGTATGCGTGGCCGCGGCGGCCGTCGGCCTCGAGGCGCTGCAGACGCTGGCCTCGGGCCGGCATGCGCGCGTCATCGACTTCGCGATCAAGGCGGCGGGCGGCGTCGCGGGGGTCGGCGTCGGCTGGCTGGCGCTGCGCAACCGGCCGCTGGCCGACCGGCTCCTCGGCCGCGTCAATCGAAACACAAGGTCCGTGCGCTAGGCTCGTTGCCCGCGCGCAGGCAGGAGGCATCGTTGACGGTATCCGTCATCATCAAGACGCTGAACGAGGAGAAGAAGATCGCGGCGACGATCGAGAGCGCGCTGGCGGCGGTGGCCGCCACCGGCGGCGAGGTGATCGTCGCCGACAGCGGCTCGCGCGACCGCACGGTCGAGATCGCCTCCGCCTATCCCGTCACCGTCGTCCAGATCCGGCCGCCGGCGCGGGCGAGCTGCGGCATCGGCCCCCAGCTCGGCTACCAGCATTCGCGCCACCCCTATCTGTGCATGATCGACGGCGACATGATCCTCGATCCCGGCTTCCTGCCGGATGCGCTCGACTTCCTGGCGCGCAATCCCTCGGTCGCCGGCGTGACCGGGCATGTCGAGGAGATGGAGGTGTCCAACCTCGAATTCGCGCGCCGCGTCGGCCGCGCCAGGCCGGAGAACCGCATCGGCCCGATCGACCGGATGAACGGCGGCGGCCTTTGCCGGCGCGCCGCCGTCGAGGAGGTCGGCTACCTTTCCGACCGCAACCTCCACGCCTACGAGGAGTTCGACCTCGGCGTGCGGCTGCGCAGCGCCGGCTGGGGGCTGCGCCGGCTCGACCGCCGCTTCGTCAGCCATTACGGCCATACGGAGAACTCGTACCGGCTTCTCGTGCGCCGCTGGAAGAGCAAGTACCTCTTCGGCATCGGCGAGCTGCTGCGCGCCTCCGTCGGCAGTCCCTACTTCTTCCGGCTGTTCCGCGACCTGCCCGAGCTGCGGCTGTGGGCGGGCATCTACCTGTGGTGGGCGGCGTCGCTGGCCATCCTGCTCGTCGTGCCCGGCAAGGCGCTGGCGCTCGGCATCGTCGTCGCCCTGTTCGCCGCCGTCGTCGCGCTGATGGGCGTGAAGAAGGGCGGGCTGGGCATGGGCCTCTACACGGTGGTGGCGTGGTTCTTCCATGCCGCGGCGCTGCCCTTCGGCTTCCTCGCGCCGCGGCGGGAGCCGTCGGCGCCGATCGAAAGCCGCGTCGTCGGCAAGGGCGCATGAGGCGGGCGTTCCTCCTCGCCGTCGCGGCGCTGCTGTGGGGCTGCTCGGAAGCCCCGCGCGCCGTCGCGGCCGACGAATGGCTGCCGGTGCGCGAGGTGTCGCTGGAGATCAGTCCCGGCAGCCCGCTCGATTTCTCCGCGCTGCTGCCGAACCGGGCTATCGGCCCGCGAAGCGCCATCGGCGCGGACCGGAGGGTGATGGCGCGCGGCGACGGACGCCTCGTCTTCGCCGACACGCCTGAGGAGCCGGCGCGGCTGTTCTGCGCCTCGCTGGCGTGGAGCCCGGCATCCGGCGGCTTTCCCGCGCGCGCCGACGCCGACCGCTATGCGCGGCAGCTCGCACTCCACGGCTACAACGTCGCGCGGCTGCACTTCGTCGACGCGGCGCTGATGTTCGGGCGCGACCGGGACTTCGACTTCGACCCCGAGACGCTCGACCGCGTCCACTACCTGCTCGCAGCGCTGAAGCGGAACGGCATCTACTGGATGATCGACGGCCTGTCGTCGTGGCGCGGGGCCTCTGGCGGCCACGACGATCGCTGGGACCCGAACGGCAATCTCAAGCTCGCGCTGCATCTGGACGAGGCGGCCTTCGACCATTGGCGGCGCTTCCAGGAAGCGTTCCTCGCGCGGGTCAACCCCCATACCGGCGTCGCGCCGATCCATGACGAGGCGCTGGCGCTGGTGATCCTCGCCAACGAGAACGGCATCGAGTTCGACGGCGTGGTGCACGACCGGCCGGGCCGTCCGCCCTACGACGCGATGCTCGCCGCGCCGTTCAACCGCTGGCTCGCCGGCCGCTACGCCTCGACCGAGGAGCTTCGCCGCGCCTGGGCGGATCTCGCGCCCGGCGAGCGGCTGGAGGACGGCACGGTGCGCCTTCCCGACAACCGCTATGCCGACGGCCCCCGCATGCGCGACCTGCAGGCCTTCTTCGTCGAGGCCGAGCGGGCGAGCGCCGAAAGGATGACGCAGGCGCTGCGCGATCTCGGCTACGAGGGGCTGGTCAGCACCTACAACAACTGGCCGACCGTGCAGACGGCGCTGAGCCGCGCCGGCCTCGATGCCGTGACGATGAACACCTATCACGACTGGGTCGGAAGCTACGCGCCTGGCGCGTCGATCGGGCAGGTCGGCTCCATCGCCGACGAGGTCGACTATATCCGCATGGCCGCGGCCGCGCGCTGGCTGGGCAAGCCCTTCGCCGTCAGCGAGTGGGATCACCTGTTCTGGAACCGCCACCGCTACGAGGCCGGCCTCGCCATGCCGGCCTATGCCGCGCTGCAGGGCTGGGACATGCTGTGCCGGCACGGCCACGGGCCGATCGTGCTCGCCTATGGCGAGCCCTATGCCCACAAGCGGGCGATGTTGCCCTATGCCATCGCGCTCGATCCCGTGGCGCGGGCAGGCGAGAAGCTGGCCGCGCTGCTCTACCGGCGCGGCGACGTCGCCGAATCCGGCGTCACGATCCCCTTCGCGGTGCGCGGCGAGGAAGACCTCGGCCCGGACATGCAGGCACGGGAGCCGGGCGACCTCACCCGCCTGGCGCTGATCGGCCGCATCGGCCTGACGCCGGAGGCCGGGGCGAAGGCCGCGCCCGTCTTCGTGCCGCAGCCGCGCGAGGCGGCGGACGGGAGGCGGATCCTCGAGGCGCTGCGCGCCGACGGCGCGCTGCCGGCGGAAAACCGGACCCGGCTGCAGGACGGCGTCTACGAGAGCGACACGGGGCAGATCCTGCTCGACAGCGGGGCAGGGCAGCTGCGGGTCGTCACGGCCGCGACCGAGGGCCTCGCCTATTCGCGCCTGCGCGCGCCGGTCGATCTCGGCACGCTGTCGGTGGACGCGGCCGAGGGCGACGGGCTCGTCGCGCTGTCGCCCTTCGAGGAGGGGCGCACGCTCGCCGACGGCGGGCGCTTCCTCGTCGTCTTCGCCACCGACGCGCGCAACACCGGCATGCGCTTCCGCGACCGGGCGGAGAAGGTGATCGAGGATTTCGGCCGCCTGCCGGTGCTGCTGCGCAAGGGCAGCGCCGAGGTCAGGATCGCGCGCGAGGGCCGCTGGACGCTGTCCCCGGTCGGCCTCGACGGCGTCGTCCACGCGGCGATGGCAGAGGGCGACGGCGCGGTCGCCTTCCGGCTGACAAACGACCTTCCCTCCGGGCCGACGACCTATTTCCTGCTCGAGATCGACTGAGGGGGGGAGTGCGGCTCAGGCCGCGCCCAGCGTGCGGTAGAGCGCCAGCGTGCGGTCGCGATAGGCGGCGGCCGAGAACTCGCTGGCGATCCAGCCGCGGCCGATCCTGCCCATCGCGGCGCGGTCCCAGGGGGTGCGGGCCGCCATCGCCGAGAGGGCCTCGGCGAGGCTGTGCGCGTCTCCGGAGACGGCCATCAGGCCGGTCTCGCCCTCGCGGATCATCTCGGGGATGCCGCCGATGGCCGCGCCGATCACCGGCCGGCCGAGCGCATAGGCCTCGAGCACGCTGATCGGCGCGTTCTCGTACCATTCGGACGGCAGCACCAGCGCCCTGGAGCGCCCGATCATGCCGTGCAGCGCCTCGCCGGAAAGATAGCCGGCGAAGGTGACGTCGGCGCCGGCCTCCGCCGCCAGCCGGCGCAGGGCGTCCTCCTCCGGGCCGGTGCCGGCCAGAACGAGGCGCTGCCCGGACAGCGCCGCGGCGCGGATCAGCGTCGCGATGCCCTTTTCCGGGGCGAGCCGGCCGGCGAAGGCGAAGTAGCCGTCCTCCTCCCAGTCGGCGCGGTAGTGCCCGACATTCACGAAGTTCGGGATGTGGACCATCCCGTCGCGCGGCCAGCCCCACTCGACCAGCTTCTCGAGATAGAAGCGCGACGGCACGACCAGCCGGTCGACCTTGTCGCGGTAGAGGCCGAGCGCGCGGTGCAGCACCGTCTCGGCCAGGACGAGGCCGCTCAGCGCCCAGGAATCCTTGATGCAGCGATGGCGCAGCACGTTGTAGACGCGGCCGCCCTTGCAGTCCTCGCATATCTTGCCGTCGCGCAGCATCTTGTAGGCCGGGCAGGCGAGCTTGAGGTCGTGCACCGTCATCGCCACCGGGATGCCGGCGGCCTTGAGCGTGGCGAAGATCGACGGCGACAGATGATGGTAGACGTTGTGGGCGTGGGCGACGTCGGGCCGCGCGCGCTCGATCAGCCGGCCGAGATTGCGCTGCGCCTCGAAGGAATAGAGGATGCTCGCGGCCTGGACGGCCTTGCGGGCGAGGCTGGTGCGGCGGCCGTACTCGATCTCGGAGACGAAATAGTCTGACCAGGGCGACGGCTCGTTCTGCTCGTGCTGCATGGCGAAGGGCACGATGTCCCAGGCGATGTCCTCGAACATCGCCATGTGGTCGAAGAACACGGCTTCCGCGCCGCCGCGGCGGTAGAAGTAGTTGTTGATCGCCAGCAGGCGCTTCTGCACGTCCGGCCCCCGTTTCCTACCAGCCCAGGCAGTCGAGCGCGCGGTCGACCGTCAGCACCGCGCAGCCGCTGTCGACGGCGTGGCGCACCAGCAGCTCGAACGTCTCGGGCGTGCAGCCGTAGGGCGTCGGCCGGGCCGCGACGTCGTGGCCGTAGAAGATCAGCCAGCCGGGATCGGCGACGACGTCGTCGATGACGCGGGTGAGGCCGCGCGCCTTCTCCTCCGGCTGCTCGACGCCGACGCCCTTCAGCATCCACGGATCGGTCGGGCCGCGGTTGATCTCGCCGCCGCCGCCGCGGCAGGTGCGGTAGCGCCGGCGCAGCTCGCGGCGCGCCGGCGGCCAGGCGGCGTTGTAGGGAAAGGCGAAGTTCTGCGGCGGCGCGGCTTCGCCGGTCACCTCCGCGAGATAGGCGACATTGCGGTCTAGGTCGGAGGCGAGCCCGCGGCCGTGAAGGCGGCGGACCGCCTCGTGCGCGAAGGTGTGGCAGCCGATCTCGTGCCCGCGCGCGGCGAGCTCGCGGCAGCCGGCGGCCGAGATCAGCGTGCGGTCGGCCTCGACCTCGCCGGCGATCCCGCCGGCGATGTAGAAGGTGCCGCGGGCGCCGTACCTCTCCAGGATCGCCGCGCCGGCATGGAGGGCGCTGTCCGGCACGTCGTCGAAGGTGAAGGAGACGAGCGGCGTCGCCGTGTCGACGCTTTTCGGGCGGGCGGCGAAGCGCCAGATCAGCCGGTTGGCGGCCCGGCTGACGAGATCGTCGATCCGGCTTGCGAAATCAGGCATGCGCGGCCACCCCCATGGTCGTCCTTGCCGGCGTCTCGACGGCGAGCGTCGCGCGCGATTGCAGCCGCAGCCCGCACAGCGCGGCGACGAGCGTGAACCAGACGAAGCTTCCGCCCTCGAAGAACAGCGATTCCAGCCCGGCATTGAAGATGGCGAACAGCCAGATCCGGATGAAGAGCCGCGTCAGCGGCGAGCCTTCGTCGGCCGGGGCGAGGCGGCCGATGTCGCGCAGCGGCAGCAGGATCAGCCACAGCACCGTCAGCAGCAGGCCGGGAACGCCGGTGGTGAGCGCGATGTCGAGATAGGAGTTGTGGCCGTTCGCCGCCGCCACCGCCCACGTCTCGACCGCGCCGCCGCCGTAGACCAGCTCCTCGGTCTGCCAGAAGGCGCGGAAGCCGTAGCCGGTGATCGGGTTCTCGGCGAGCGCGCCGAAGGCGAAGCGCCAGATGTCGGTGCGGTTGGTGAAGGTGGCGTCGATGCCGAGATCGGAGATGAACCTGCCGAAGGAGTCCCACACGGCCG
>JAEZXF010000297.1 GCA_023419995.1 Pseudomonadota bacterium
GTCTTGGCCGATCCGAACAAAGTCGACCCGATCCACCAGTTCGTGATTACCGACATTTTCTCCTTTGGAGACGGCGGGTTCGCCTTCACCAACTCTTCCCTTTTCATGGTGCTGACGGTCGGCCTCATCGCCGCCTTACTGCTGCTCTCGACGCGCGGGCGCTCCATCATCCCGAACCGCTGGCAGGCGGTGGCGGAGATGCTCTACGAATTCGTGGCCAACATGGTCAGGAGTTCAGCGGGCAAGGAAGGCATGAAGTTCTTCCCCTTCGTGTTCTCGCTGTTCATGTTCGTGCTCGTCGCCAACATGTTCGGCATGGTGCCGTTCTTCTTCACCGTCACCAGCCACATCATCGTCACCTTCGCCCTCTCCATGCTGGTGATCGGCACGGTGGTCGTCTACGGCTTCTGGAAGCACGGGCTGAAGTTCCTCGGCCTGTTCGTGCCGCACGGCGTTCCGGGCATCCTCGTGCCGCTGGTCGTGGCGATCGAGGTGATCTCGTTCCTGTCGCGCCCGATCAGCCTCTCCGTCCGTCTCTTCGCCAACATGCTGGCGGGCCACATCACGCTCAAGGTGTTCGCCGGCTTCGTCGTGTCGCTCGCCTCGTTCGGCGCGCTGGGCATCGGCGGCGCGGTGCTGCCGCTCATCATGACGATCGCGCTGACCGGCCTCGAGTTCCTCGTCGCGTTCCTGCAGGCCTACGTCTTCGCGGTTCTGACCTGCATGTACCTCAACGACGCGCTGCATCCGTCGCACTGACGGGACCGGCGCACCTTTCACCGGCGGGTCCTCCCGCCTCCAGAGAAAACCCGAATACCAAAGTTCCATCGAAGGAGTTCTACAATGGAAGCTGAAGCAGCGAAGTTCATCGGCGCCGGCATCGCCACCCTCGGCATGGGCGGTGCAGGCATCGGCCTCGGCCACATTTTCGGCAACTACCTCGCCGGCGCGCTGCGCAACCCGTCGGCCGCCGACGGCCAGTTCGGCCGCCAGATTTTCGGCTTCGCGGTGACGGAAGCGCTCGGCATCTTCTCGCTGCTCGTCGCGCTGCTGCTGCTGTTCGCCGTCTGAGCCGCATTCGCTTCGGGCCGGTCGCGCGCATGCGGCCGGCCATACTCTAGACAGGGGTAGTCCATGTTCATGGCGCCTGCATTCGCGCAGGAGACGCAGACGGGACCGGAAGGCGAGGCGCACGCGCCGGAGACGCATTCCGAGGTCGGTGTCGAGCATGACGCCGGCGGCACGTTCCCGCCCTTCGATTCCTCGACCTTTCCGTCGCAGCTCCTGTGGCTGGCGATCACCTTCGGCTTGTTCTATCTCTTCCTGCAGAAGGTCGTGCTGCCGCGCATCAGCGGCATCCTCGAGGTGCGCAGCGATCGCATCGCGCAGGATCTCGACCAGGCCGCCCGCATGAAGGAAGAGGCCGATGCCGCCCTTGCCGCCTACGAGCAGGAACTGGCGGACGCCAAGGCCAGGGCGAACGCCATCGGCCAGGAAGCCCGCGACGACGCCAAGGCGAAGGCCGAGGCCCAGCGCAAGAAGGTCGAGGCCTCGCTCGAGAGCAAGCTTTCCGAGGCCGATGCCCGCATCGCGCTCGTCAAGGATGCCGCGATGCGCGACGTCGGCCAGATCGCCGAGGACACCGCCAGCGCCATCGTGCGCCAGCTCGTCGGCGCGGACGTCGACAAGTCGAGCGTGTCGGCTGCGGTCAAGGCGGCGAGGGGATAGGTCATGGACGCCACGTTCTGGGCCCTTGTAGGCCTCGTTCTCTTCATCGCCGTCGTCGTCTATTTCGGCGCGCCCGGCATGATCGGCAAGTCGCTCGACAGCCGCGCCGAGCGCATCCGCAACGATCTCGACGAGGCCCGCCGGCTGCGTGACGAGGCCCAGCAGTTGCTGGCCGAGTATCAGCGCAAGCGCAAGGAAGCCGAGCAGGAGGCGGGCGACATCGTCGCCGCCGCCAAGCGCGAGGCCGACATGCTGGTCAGCGAGGCCAGGCAGAAGACCGAGGACTATGTCGCGCGCCGCACCGCGCTGGCCGAGCAGAAGATCGCCCAGGCCGAGCGGGATGCCGTCGCCGAGGTCCGCGGCCGCGCCGTCGACATCGCCGTCGAGGCGGCCGGCCGGCTGCTCGCCGACAAGGTCGATGCCGGCGCCAACGCGGCGCTGTTCAAGTCGGCGCTGGCCGAGGTGAAGACCAAGCTCAACTGAGCCGCCTTGCCGAAGCACAAGCTAGACGCCGCCTCCGGGCGGCGTTTTTCGTTTGGGGTCGGCAGTGATTGGCCGGCGGATGCGGAGCGATCCCTGGCCGCGACTGTCCCCCTTCCGGGGAAGAGGGCGTTCACCAGCCGCTTCCGCGGCGCCGCGGACCTCATGGAGCAATATTCTCTCCCGGGGTGGCTGGGGCGGGTTGGCCTTGCGCGGAGCGATCGTTGGCCGCGGAGATGCCGCCTCTGGCGACGTCTTTCCTCTGGTCTTCGCTTGGTCGGGACGGGAGACAGGCAGACGCCGGTGCGACGCGATCCTTGGCCGCGACTGCCTTATTCCCTGGACGATCGCCCGTTGCCTCCAGCCGGCCGGCCCCATGAGCCGGGCGGCTTGGCGAGTTCCGAGGACAAGCCCGGAAGCTACCCGAAGGGGTTCGGTAGGGCGGAGGCATTTCCGGAGGGGATGGCATCTCGCCGGCATGCCGAGCGTCGGCCGGGGTGGGGAAGTGGCCTCGATACCTGCCCCGAGCTTCCGACGGCAGGAGATGAGAGTGGCCGCGGCATCTCGCTTCCTTCTCCCGGCGCATGGAGACGGACGGAAAGGGATGTTTCGCTCAAGAGCGCGGCGGGTCGGGATATGCGGAAGAATGGGCGGCTGCGGGTAGACCGGCCGACGTCTTGCGGAGGCAGACCATCCTTCTGAGTTGCCGGACGGGGAGACGCGTGGTCGCGGGTCGCATCGACCGGCCATGGATGCCGCGAACGCTGCCGGAACCCGCGGTAGTGGTGCCCGTCATCTGTGGAGGCCTTGCCGTTTCGCGCGTAAGCAGCAAGACGTGGTGGCCCGGAGGGGTGCTACTGCCCTCGCGATATGGGAACCCGGCTCTCCGGCGGGATCGGTAGCAGCCCGCGGCCCGACCGGATCGAGAGATGCCGCGTGAAGACGGGGACCATGAACGCGGGAAAGAAAATCCGCAGGGCAGCGTGATGCCGTCGTCAGGAAGCGGGCTGCGCCGGATGATCAGTCGCGGAAGGGCGCGAAGGACATGCGGTGCAGGCGCGAGACCGGGCCGTGCGCGGTGATCGCGTTGCGGTGCCGGGCGGTGGCGTAGCCCATGTGGATCTCGAAGCCGTAGCGGCCGTCGCACAGGCCGGCGCGCATCATCATCCTGTCCCGCGCAACCTTGGCGACGATGGAGGCCGCCGCGATCGACTGTGAGCGCTGGTCGCCCTTGACCACGGCGCGCCCGAGGCAGGCGAGGCCCGGCGGAACGTCGCGGCCGTCGGCCAGCACCATGCGCGGCTCGAGGCAGAGCCCGGCCACGGCCCGGCGCATCGCCTCGAGGCTCGCCGCGCGGATGTTCCCGGCATCGATCGACGCGGCGCTGACGGACGCGAAGGAGACGGCGCGCGCGCGCCGGAGGATGTCGGCGAAGACCGTCTCGCGGGCGGCCGCGTCGAGGCGCTTGGAATCGTCGAGGCCGTCGGGGATGTCGTCGGGGTCGAGGATGACGGCCGCCGCCGCCACCGGTCCCGCCAAGGGGCCGCGGCCGGCTTCGTCCGTGCCGGCGACCGGCCACACGCCTTCGCGCCGGGCGGCCTGCTCGAGCGAGAAGTCGGGCCGGACCGGCAGGTCGAAGAGAAGAGGCGAATAGGGGGGCGCGCGCGCCATGGTGCGGGGCTGCT
>JAEZXF010000336.1 GCA_023419995.1 Pseudomonadota bacterium
CCCTCTGTGGCTGGGGGCCTGCACCTTGCGGGCGTGGCGGGGGTGCGCGGCCGGAGCC
Source organism: Pseudomonadota bacterium (assembly GCA_023419995.1). GTDB lineage: Bacteria > Pseudomonadota > Alphaproteobacteria > Rhizobiales > Rhizobiaceae > Aerobium. Next base: position 59 of record JAEZXF010000336.1, read on the forward strand.
GGGCAGCCGCCTGTCGTCAGCGCTGCGACCAGTCGCGCGGAAGATCGACGCCGGCTTCCTTGAGGAGGCCGATGTAGCTGGACAGCACCTCGGAGCCGGCCAGCCCCTGGCCGTCGGCGTCCTTGGCCCAGGTGTCGGCGCTCTGCGGCAGGGCCGCCGCCCACTTGGCGCGCTCCTCGTCGGAGAGCACGGTGATGGTGGCGCCGCCGGCCTTCATCGCCGCCATGGCGGCGTCGACGCGGGCCGCCTGCTCGGCGATGTAGGCGTCGGTGTAGGCCTTCGCGCCGACCTTCAGCGCCTCCTTGACCGCGTCGGGCTGGGCGTCGAACCAGTCCTTGTTGGCGACCAGCGAGCCGGCATAGTTGGCGCCGAAGTTGGTGACGGTGATGTAGGGCGCGACCTCCTGCAGCTTGGCCGGCGCCGCGGCGGTGCCGAAGACGATGGTGCCGTCGAAGACGCCGGTCTGGATGTCGTTGTAGTAGGTGGTCAGGATGCCGGCGACGCCGACGGCGCCGGTGCCCTCGAGCCAGTTCACGGCCGGCCCGGGCGCGCCGATCTTGTGGCCCTTGAGGTCGTCGACGGAGCTGACCGGGAAGTTGGTCATCAGGAAGTAGTTGTCGATGGCGAAGCCGCCGCCGAGATACTGGGCGTTGTACTTCTCCCAGCTCTCGATCATGCCGGGGATGGTCTGGTGCAGCTTGTCGACCGCCTCGATGACGATCTTGGCGTCCGGCGTGCCGAACGGCGTGAAGTAGGTGATGTTCTGGAGCGGCAGCGAGGTCGGCTCGAACACCGTCGGCACGACGCCGATCTCGGCCAGGCCGTCCTCGATCGCCTCGAGCTCGCCGCCGACGGCGGCCAGCGTGCCGCCATAGGCCTCGGTCCAGTTGATCGTGTGGCCCGAGCCCTCCAGCGCCTTGTTGACGGCGGGGATGAAGGTGTCGGTGAGCTGCTTCACCCAAAGGAAGACCGGCGGGTGGCCGTTGACCACCGTGACCTTGATGTCGTCGGCGAGCGCCGGAAACGCCAGGCCGGCCGCCAGCGCGGTGGAAAGCGTGAGTTTCGTCCTAAAGAGCATTTCATTCCTCCCAGTTGAAGTCTTGTTCAGGTCGGCGTCGCCAGCGCCCTCGTGCCGGCGGCCAGATAGCGGACGACCCGCTCGATGGCCGCGTCGGTGCCTCGTTCGTCGCACAGCCCGTCCGACAGGTCGGCCACGCGGCCGGTGCGCGCGATCATCAGCATGCCGACCGAGATCGCGTTCATGTAGGCCCACACCGCGTTCTCGCGCTCGAGGCCGGGCACGGCCAGCAGCAGCGCGTCGATGAACTCGCGGGCGATCTCGTCGAAGTTCTCGCCGGTAAGCCGCACCGAGCGCTCGTCCGCGCTCGACGCCAGCGCGACGATGATGCGCGAGTAGTGCTTGCCGCCGTCCTCGGCGAGCTCGATCGTCGGCCGCATCAGCGCATCGAGAACCACCTCCAGGTTCACCGATGCGGGATCGGCCAGCGCCTCGCGCAGCAGCACCCGCCGCCTGTCGTTGACGCGTGCCGCCTGCCGGGCGACGACCAGCTCGAACAGGTTCTCCTTCGAGCCGAAATGATAGTGGATCAGTGCGAGGTTGACGTTGCCCTGGTCGGCGATGGCACGGGTCGTCGCGCCGACGAAGCCGAGATTGGCGAACACCGCTTCGGCCGCATCCATGATGGCGCCGCGCACGTCGCGCTTGGCGATGCTGATCGCCTCGTTTGCCAAACCGTCGCCTCCCGCGGCGTGGCGCCGCTTGGGTCCGCCCCGGCTGCGCCTGTTATTGGTCATATGACTTAGTCAACCGACCAATTGAGTGCTTGTCAAGCGGTTTGACGGAGCGCCGGGGCGTGGCGGCAGGGCGAGCGCGGGCGGGAGAGGGGTATGGGAGCAGGGTGTCAGGAAGGGCGAGGCTCGGCCGGCTGCACCGTGCCTGCGGAAATCACACGGGTTCCCGGGACGTTGTGTGCGGTGGCTCAGGCGCTGCCGGCGACGCCGGGCTTGTCCGCCAAGCTGCGGCTATCCCCTAGAAAAGGCCGGATGGCATACCGTCTGATTGCGCAGTCTTCGGCGGATGAGGAATGACTGCGGGGAGAAGGGGAGGTGGTCGGCAGCCATTGCGCGTGCCTTAATGTTCTCTCCGCGTGCGGGCGCTTCCTGAGAGCCTCGCAGCGTGCCTGCCGACCTCGGAGCGTTGCGCAAGCGACATGGCTTTGAGGCGATCGGGAGGCTTCCCGTTCGGGTTGAGATCCCGACTCGATGCGCCCGCCGTGAGCTGCCAACTCCCTGCGTCGTGGGGGCTGCGGGCGGTTCGAGAGGTTTCCAACGGCCCGGTGGAGGACCGGCGGTGGGAACGAGGGTTGCAGACGACAGTCGTGCTCTGGCTGTCCAAGCGGACGACGAGAGCACCCCTCATCCGCTCGGAAGGGCACTATCCTCAGGGTTCCATCCCGAGGCGGGATTCCGGGTTCACCTTCGGCTGGCGCGCTCGCAGGGAGAGCCGGGCTGCCGAAGCCGTGTCCGCACCGAAGCCCGGCAGACGGCCACCTGGGCGCGCCGGCATTGCGCTGGCGAAGCCGTCCGCGGCGTTGGGGGCCGCGCCGCCTACAGCGTCTTGCGGTACTGGATGAAGCCCGGCTTGTCGGCGATCCTGTCGTAGAGCGCCTGCGCGGCCTCGTTGGTCTCGTGGGTGAGCCAGTAGACGCGGGTGGCGCCCGCCGCGGCCGCCTCCGCGTAGAGCCGCTCGATCAGGGCACGGCCGACGCCCTTGCCGCGTGCGGCGGGCACGGTGAACAGGTCGTTGAGGTAGCAGTAACTCGTCGGGCTCCACGTCGAGCGGTGGAAGATGTAGTGGGCGATGCCCGTCAGCCGGCCGTCCTCGTCGAAGGCGCCGAGCCCGTGCACCGGCTCGGCGGGATCGTTGAGCCGCCGCCAGGTCGTCTCGGTGACCTCGGCCGGAAGCGAGACCTTGTAGAAGTCGAGATAGCCCTGCCACAACGGCGCCCAGGCTGCCCGGTCCCCGGCTTCCAGCATGCGGATGTTCATCTTCCACGCTCCCGTTCGAGTTGTCGTGCCGGCCCGCACCGTCGCGGGGTCCGGCTGAATTCCGCCTTTCACGGCGCGCCCCGGTCCTTCGTCTCAGGCGCCGAGGGTGGCGAGCAGCGCGGCCATCAGGCGGCCCCGCTCGGCGAGGCTCTCGGTGACGATGTGCTCGGTCAGCGTATGCGGGCCGTCGCCGCGCGCGCCGAGCCCGTCGAGCGTGGGTACGCCCAGAGCGCCGGTGAAGTTCCCGTCCGAGCCGCCGCCGGAGTTCTGGTGCGGGATCTCGAAGCCGAGGCTCCGGGCCAGGGCGCTGGCGTGGTCGTAGAGCGCCCAGGTCTCGTCGTTGGTCGTCCAGACGGGGCGGACGACGTCCCGCTCGACCTGGACGTCGACGGCCGGGTTCACCGGCTTCAGCGCCAACATCCTCTCGACGGCGCGGGCGAGAACCTCGTCGGTGGTGGCCGAGACCAGCACCTTCGCCTCGCAATGCGTGGCGACGCAGTTGGCCCACTGCCCGCCGTGCACCACGCCGACGTTGAAGCCCGCCTCGTCGTCGGTGAGGGCCTCTATGGCCAGGATCTGGTGCGCCATCTCGCGCACGGCGGACCTGCCCTCGTCGAGCCTGAGCCCGGCATGGCTCGGCAGGCCGCGCGTCGTCAGGTTGAAGCGGGCGATCGCGTAGCGGCCGGTGACCACGCCGCCGTTGCGGCGCGCCGGCTCGGGCACCAGCACGTAGCGGCTGCGGCGCGCCTCGGCCTCGATGAGGGCGCGGTTGGCGGGCGTGCCGACTTCCTCGTCGCCGGTGAACAGGACGGTGACGGGCAGCGGCGTCGTCCGCCCGGCCCTCTGCAGCTGACGGATCGCCTCGACCGACAGGTAGTTGCCGGCCTTCATGTCGAGAACGCCCGGCCCGAAGCAGAGCTCGCCTTCCTCGCGCCATCCGAAATGGGCGAGCGTGCCGGCGGGATGGACCGTGTCCATGTGGCCGGCGATCAGGATGCCGGGCTCTCCCTTGCGCGGGTGGGGGAAGGTCGCCTTGACGCTGCCGGCGAAGCCGCCGCTGCCGGCGACGTGCTGGATGTCGGCGCCGAGCACGGCCAGATCCCGCGCCGCGAGGGCGAGCATCCTCTCCACCGCGGGCTGGTCGTAGGAAGGGCTTTCCTGCTCGACCCATCGCCGGAGACCCCGGGCCATGTCATTGCTGTCGAAAGGCAGTGCGGATGCGTCGAAGTCGGATGGCGTGGAATTTTTCATGTTGCCGTATTGCTGTGCAATTTGGTTGCATTTCATGCACAATATGCCACTTAGTGGAAGCGGTCAATTTGTTCGGCGAGGACCGGACGGGGTGCGGAGGACGGCATGCAGGGACCAGCCAGGGCGCGGCGCAAGCGGACCGCGGCTCCAGCAAAGGACACCGGGACGGCGGGCGACGACCGGCTGTTCGTCGAGGCACTGTCCCGCGGCTTCCGGGTGCTGGAGGCCTTCTCGCAGGCGCCCCGCCCGATGTCGCTGGCCGAGATCGCCGCCATCTCCGGCATCGACAAGAGCGGCGTCCAGCGCATCGTCCACACGCTCATCCAGCTCGGCTATCTCGACCGGCAGCAGGAGGGCGTGGCGCTCGGCCGGCGGCTGCTCGACCGCTCGTTCGACTACCTGCGGTCGAATCCGATCATCCAGCTCGCCGTCCCGGTGCTGGCCGACCTGCGCCGCACCATCCAGGAGCGGGTGGATCTCAGCCTTTTCGATGATCTTACAATGCATTACGTGGTCCGCATGCAGAGCAAGCGCGACACGTTCTACGCCCATCTGGTCGGCCGGCGCGTCCCGACCTTCTGCTCTTCGGGCGGCCGCTCGGTGCTCAGCCATCTGCCCGACGACCAGGTCATGGACATCCTTCTGCGCTCGGACCGGCGCAAGCTGACGCCGCGCACCACGGTGGAGATCGACGACATCCTGGCCAAGAT
>JAEZXF010000428.1 GCA_023419995.1 Pseudomonadota bacterium
GGCCGAGACCCCGCTCGCCGAGGCCGATCCGCAGCGCGGCCTCGTCAAGATCAATCCCCTCGCCGACGTCTCCCTCGACGAGATCAGGACCTACGCGGCCGCGCACGCCGTTCCCCTCAACCCGCTCCACGCCCGCGGCTATCCCTCCATCGGCTGCGAGCCGTGCACCCGCGCCATCAAGCCCGGCGAGCCCGAGCGCGCCGGCCGCTGGTGGTGGGAGCAGGACCAGACGCGCGAATGCGGGCTGCACGTCAGGACCCCGCCGCCTCCCGCCTCCCTCCTCCATCAGAAAGCCGAAACCCCTCCCACATGACAGCCGTTCCTGCCCGCTCGCCCTCCTCCAGCGACCAGAAGACCTCGCGGCTGTCGCCGCACCTCAAGGCGCTGGAGAACGAGGCGATCCACATCTTCCGCGAGGTCGCGGCCGAGTTCGAGCGTCCGGTGATGCTCTACTCGGTCGGCAAGGACTCCTCCGTGCTGCTGCACGTCGCCTACAAGGCGTTCTATCCCGAGCCGGTGCCGTTCCCGCTGCTCCACGTCGACACCGGCTGGAAGTTCGCGCAGATGATCGAGTTCCGCGACCGCGCCGCGCGCGACCTCGGGCTCGACCTCAGGGTGCACACCAACCCGCGCGGCGCGGTCGAGGGCCTGAGCCCGTTCGTCCACGGCTCGTCCCACTTCACCGACGTGATGAAGACCGAGGCGCTGAGGCAGGCGCTCGACGCCGGCCGCTACGACGCCGCTTTCGGCGGCGCGCGGCGCGACGAGGACGCCTCGCGCTCGAAGGAGCGGATCTTCTCCTTCCGCTCGGCCGACCACCGCTGGGACGCCCGCAACCAGCGGCCGGAGCTGTGGTCGCTCTACAACGGCCGCATCGCCAGGGGCGAGAGCGTGCGCGTGTTTCCCCTGTCCAACTGGACCGAGCTCGACATCTGGCACTACATCAAGGCCGAGGACATCCCGATCGTCGACCTCTACTTCGCCAGGCGGCGGCCGTTCGTGCTGCGCGACGGCATGATCATCCTGGCGGAGGATCCGCGGCTGGAGCTGTGGCCGGGCGAGATCCGCCAGGAGGACATGATCCGCTTCCGCACGCTGGGCTGCTTCGCGCTGTCGGGCGGCATCCGCTCGCAGGCCGCCACCATCGACGACATCATCTCCGAGATCACCACCGCGACCGTCTCCGAACGGCAGGGCCGCGCCATCGACCACGACGAGGCCGGCTCGATGGAGAAGAAGAAGCTCGAGGGCTATTTCTGATGCATCAGGAACCAGCCATCGCCGGCGAGGCGCAGGCCGGCCGCACGGACGCGCCGCAGATCGCCGCCGAAAGCCCGGGCGGCTCCGGCCCGTTCGCCGCCCAGTCGGCGCAGCGCCTGCGCTTCATCGTCTGCGGCAGCGACGACGACGGCAAGTCGACGCTGATCGGCCGCCTGCTGTGGGACACGAAGTCGGTGGCGGACGACCACCGCGCCGCGCTCGTCGCCAAGGGTTCGCGCCAGAACGACCTGTCGCTGCCCGATTTCGGCCTGCTGCTCGACGGCCTAAAGGCCGAGCAGGAGCAGGGCATCACCATCGACGTCGCCTACCGCTATTTCCAGACGCCGCGGCGCGCCTTCATCGTCGCCGACACGCCGGGCCACGAGCAGTACACGCGCAACATGGCGACGGGCGCCTCGACCGCCGACCTCGCCGTGCTGCTGGTCGACGCGCGCGCCGGCCTGCTGGAGCAGACGCGCCGCCACGCCGCGATCGTCAACCTGATGGGCATCCGCCAGATCATCCTCGCGGTCAACAAGATCGACCTCGTCGGCTACGACAAGGCCGCCTTCGACAGGATCGAGCGCGCTTTCCGCGCCTATGCCGGGCTTCTCGGCGATTTCCGCATCACCGCCATCCCGATCTCGGCGCTGAAGGGCGAGAACATCGTCGACATCGGCCCCGATGTCCTCGGCTGGTACGAGGGCCCGACGCTGGTCGAGGCGCTGGAGGCCGCGGAGCCGGCCGCCCGCTCGCGCCTGCCCTTCCGCATGCCGATCCAGCGCGTGTCCCGCCCCGGCGAGCGCGTCCGCGGCTATCAGGGCACCATCGCCGCCGGCGCGCTCGCCGCCGGGGACCGCGTCGTCGTGGCCCATTCGGGCGAGGAGGTCACGGTCACGCGCATCGTCACCTATGACGGCAACATCGGGCAGGCCGAGGCCGGCGACGCGGTCACGCTCGCCTTCGACCGGCCGATCGATGCCGCGCGCGGCGACATCCTCGCCCTGCCGGGGTCGCTGCCGCTCGCCGGCAAGGGCTTCGCCGCCACCGTCGTCTCGCTCCAGACCCGCGGGCTGACCGACGGGGCGCGCCTGCTGCTGAAGGCAGCCGGCCGCGTCAAGCGCGTGCGGCTGCGCGTCAGCGAGGTCTACGACCTCACCACCGGCGAATGGACGCCCTCCCCGACGCTGCCGGTCAACGCCATCGGCCGCATCCGGATCCGGTTCGACGAGGACCAGCATTTCGACCGCTTCGCCGACTGCCGCGAGACCGGCGCCTTCATCCTGATCGACCCGCAGACCAACGCCACGCTCGCCGGCGGCATGGTCCTCGACCTGGCCGCGGCCGAAGAGGCATCCGGCGACCGCGTGACGCTGAGCCTGCCGCGCGACCTCGCCGAGCTGCTGCTCGCCCAGCCGGCGGCGCGGGCGCGGCGGGGCGAGATCACGGTGACCGCAGAGCCCTAGCCTCCCGCCCGGCCCGCCACACACCCTCCGTGCCGCCGGTCAGGAACCGCGCGGCGTCTGACGCTTCGTGCAACGGTGGAATATCCGATGCCCGATTCGGCCTTTTGGCGAAAAATCCGTTCCGTCGGAAGACGCCGCGCGACAGACCATCCCTTCAGCGGCGGCGGCCTTGCGGCGACAATGGCCGCATGAGCGACAACAGTTCCTCCCCGGCCAGGCTGAACGCCTTTCCCGTCTTCCTCAAGGTCGACCGGCGCACCGTCGTCGTCGCCGGCGAAGGCGACGCCGCCCTCGCCAAGGCGCGGCTGCTGGCGCAGTCGACGGCGCGCCTGCGCATCGTCGCCGAGAGCCCGCAGCCGCAGCTTGCCGAATGGGCGGCCGCCAGCGGCGCCGAGATCGTCCGCGCGCCGTGGGACGACGCCCATCTCGACGGCTCGGTGCTGGCTTTCGCCGCCACCGGCGACGCTGGCCGCGACGCCGCCATCGCCGATGCGGCGCGCCGGGCCGGCATTCCGGTCAACGCCGTCGACCGGCCCGAGCTGTGCGATTTCTACACCCCGGCGCTGGTCAACCGCGCGCCGGTCGCGGTCGCCATCGGCACCGAGGGGGCGGGGCCCGTGCTGTCGCAGATGATCCGCGCCGCGATCGACCGGATGCTGCCGCCGCATCTCGGCCGGCTGGCCGCGCTCGCCGCACGCTGGCGCGACACGGTCAACGCCACGGTGCCGTTCGGGACGACCCGCCGGCTGTTCTGGAAATCGTTCTTCACCGGCGCCCCGGCCCGGGCGATCGAGGCCGGCGACGAGGCCGCGGCGGAGGAAGCCGCCTCGCGTCTCGTCGCATCCAACGGCCGCGAGGCAGGTCATGTCGCGCTGGTCGGCGCAGGCCCCGGCGCGGAAGACCTCGTCACCTTGCGTGCCCAGCGCCTGCTGATGGAGGCCGATGTCATCGTCCACGACGCGCTGGTGCCCGAGGGCGTGGTCGCCCTCGGCCGGCGCGACGCCGAGCGCATCGCCGCCGGCAAGCGCAAGGGCAGCCACACCCGGACCCAGGACGAGATCAACGGTCTGCTCGTGGCGCTGGCCCGCGAGGGCAAGCGCGTGGTGCGCCTCAAATCCGGCGATCCGCTGGTCTTCGGCCGGGCCGGCGAGGAGATCGCCGCGCTGCGGGAGGCGGGCGTCTCGTTCGAGATCGCCCCCGGCGTCACCGCGGCGCTCGCCGCCGCCGCCGACTTCGAGCTGCCGCTGACGTTGCGCGGCGTGTCCTCGTCGCTGGTGCTGACGACCGGCCACGACCTGAAGAGCCAGGCGCTTCCCGACTGGGCGAAGCTCGCCATCGCCGGCGCAACCGTCGCGGTCTATATGGGCCGCAGCAACGCGGCCGAGGTCGCCGCCCTGCTCGCGGAGGCCGGCCTTTCCCCCGACACAGCGGTCGCCGTGGTGGAGAACGCCAGCCTTCCTTCCCGCCGTCGCCTGCACGGCACCCTCGCCGACCTGCCCTCGCTGCAGGAACGCGCCGACCTCGCCGGCCCGGTCATGACGATCATCGGCGACGCGGTCGCCGGCGCTGGCTTCACCGCGTCGGAGCCGCTTTCCGCCCGTATCGTTGCCGATGCCCCAGCCTGAACACGGAGCCCCCCGTCGATGAAGATCCTGACTGCGAACCGCCTCGCCGACGGCGAGGTCGTGTGGCTCGCGCCCGACCATTCCTGGGCCGTGTCGATCGAGGCGGCCGAGATCGCCCGCGACAAGGCCGCCGAGGAGGCGCTGGAGCGCATCGGCAGGGCGGCCCTGTCCGGCAACCAGGTGGTCGACGTCGCGCTGGTCGACGTCGCGGTCGTCGACGGCGCGATCCGGCCGCTCCGGCTGCGCGAGCGCATCCGCGCCGCCGGCCCCACCAACCGCACGGACCTCGGCAAGCAGGCGCGGCCCCGCCCGGCCGTCGCCGCCTGACACCCGGAAAGCCGGCATGTACCGCTACGACGAATTCGACCATGGCTTCGTGAAGGCCCGCGTCGCCGAGTTCCGCGACCAGGTGGAGCGCCGGCTCAGCGGCGAGATCACCGAGGACCAGTTCAGGCCGCTCAGGCTGATGAACGGCGTCTACCTCCAGCTTCACGCCTACATGCTGCGCATCGCCATTCCCTACGGCACGCTGAACGCGCGCCAGATGCGCCGGCTCGCCCGGATCGCGCGCACCTACGACAAGGGCTACGGCCACTTCACCACGCGCCAGAACATCCAGTTCAACTGGCCGGCGCTGTCGGACATCCCCGCCATCCTCGCCGAGCTGGCCGAGGTCCAGATGCACGCGCTCCAGACGAGCGGAAACTGCATCCGCAACGTCACCGCCGACCATTTCGCGGGCGCAGCCGCCGACGAGGTCGCCGACCCCCGCCCCTATGCCGAGATCCTGCGGCAGTGGTCGTCGGTGCACCCGGAGTTCTCCTACCTGCCGCGCAAGTTCAAGATCGCGGTGACGGGCGCGGCGCGCGACCGCGCCGCCATTCAGGTCCACGACATCGGCCTGCACCTGAAGAGGAACGCCGCCGGCGAGCTCGGCTTCGCCGTCTATGTCGGCGGCGGACAGGGGCGCACGCCGCTGATCGCCAAGAAGATCCGCGATTTCCTGCCCGAGAAGGAGCTGCTCGCCTATGCGACGGCGATCCTGCGCGTCTACAACCTGCACGGC
>JAEZXF010000465.1 GCA_023419995.1 Pseudomonadota bacterium
GCTCGAGCTGCAGCCGCACCGGCCGCAGCTCGCGCCGCGTCATGAAGTCCTCGTCCGTCCCCGCGAGCTTGTAGGCCGACGCCCGCGTCTGCGGCGTGTCGGGCACGGCCTTGGCGCGCTCCAGATCCTCGTCCGAATGCGGCAGCGGCGTCCAGCCGGCCTTTTCCTCCGGGTTCATGCTGTCCTGTCCCGTCTCGTGCCGCGCGCCGGGGCTGGCGGCGGTGTCCCGTCATTGACCCCCATCCGCGCTTCGCATAGGTTCCGCGCGGCCTGGGGCACCTCGTCCATCCAAGCCTATTGCCCACCCCTTAACAGCGCGTGTAGCGGAGCTTTTTCATGACCAGACCGGATCTCGCAGCCTTGGAGAAGACCATCGAGAAGGCCTTCGACGAGCGCGACGCCGTCTCGACCGACACGCGCGGCGAGGTGCGGGACGCGGTCGGCCATGCGCTCGACCTGCTCGACCGCGGCGAGGCCCGCGTGGCCGAGCGCCAGGCCGACGGCACCTGGACGGTCAACCAGTGGCTCAAGAAGGCGGTGCTGCTCTCCTTCCGGCTGAACCCGATGGAGGTCGTCAGGGGCGGGCCGGGCGAGGCCGTGTGGTGGGACAAGGTCGCGTCCAAGTTCGACGGCTGGTCGGCCAACGAGTTCGAGCGCGCCGGCTTCCGCGCCGTGCCCAACTGCGTCGTGCGCCGCTCGGCCTACATCGCGCCCGGCGCGGTGCTGATGCCGTCCTTCGTCAATCTCGGCGCCTGGGTCGGCGAGGGCACGATGGTCGACACCTGGGCGACCGTCGGCTCCTGCGCCCAGATCGGCCGCAACGTCCACCTGTCCGGCGGTGTCGGCATCGGCGGCGTGCTGGAGCCGATGCAGGCCGGCCCGACCATCATCGAGGACAACTGCTTCATCGGTGCGCGCTCCGAGGTCGTCGAGGGCTGCATCGTGCGCGAGGGCTCGGTGCTCGGCATGGGCGTCTTCATCGGCAAGTCGACCAAGATCGTCGACCGCGAGACCGGCGAGATCTTCTACGGCGAGGTGCCGCCCTATTCGGTCGTGGTCGCCGGCACCCTGCCAGGCCGGCCCTTCCCCGACGGCGAGCCGGGCCCCAGCCTCTACTGCGCCGTCATCGTCAAGAAGGTCGACGAGAGGACGCGCTCCAAGACGTCGATCAACGAGCTGCTGCGCGACTGAGCCTGTCCTCTCGCCGGAACGAGGAGCATATCTCCCACCATGATGCAGATGGCCTGGCTTTTCTTCGGCTTTACCGGGCGCATAGACCGCACCGTCTATGCGCTGGCCGGGCTGCTCGTCTTCGTCGTGCAGATGTACATCGTCTATCGCTACCTCCAGCCGGCGCTCGGCACGCTGGCCAACGGCGATTTCGATCCGGCCGAGACGCTCGCCCTGTCGCCGATGACCAACCTCCAGAGCGGCATCTTCCTCCTCGGCCAGCTCGCGCACATCGCGCTCGCCGCCAAGCGCATCCACGATTTCGGCAGGTCGGGCTTCTTCGCGCTGCTGTTCATGTTCGCCGGGCTGATCGCCTATCTGGCCCTGTGCCTGATCCCGGGCGATCCCGGCCCGAACAAGCACGGCGCGCGCTCCAACGCGCCGAAATAGGCCCGGCCGGGCGCGGCGCCTGGCCCGAGAGCCGGGCGCGCCTGCCCGGTGACAGCCGCGCCCGTTTGCACTATCCCTTGGCGCTACCATGAGCCTGCCGACAGACCCCGCCGCCAACCTTGCCGCCCTGATCCGCTGCCCCTCCGTGACGCCGGACGAGGGCGGGGCGCTTTCCGCGCTCGCGCAGATGGTTGAGCCGCTCGGCTTCGCCGTCGACCGGCCGGTCTTCTCCGAGCCCGGAACGCCGGACGTCGAGAACCTCTACGCCCGCCTCGGCGGCAACGGCCCGCACCTGATGTTCGCCGGCCACACCGACGTGGTGCCGCCCGGCGACGAGGCCGGCTGGACGCACCCGCCGTTTTCCGCCGCCGTCGCCGACGGCTTCATGTACGGGCGCGGCGCCGTCGACATGAAGGGCGGCATCGCCTGCTTCGTGGCGGCGCTCGCCCGCCACGTCGAGGCGCACGGCGCGCCGAAGGGCTCGGTCTCGCTGCTGATCACCGGCGACGAGGAAGGCCCCGCCGTCAACGGCACGGTGAAGCTCCTCGAATGGGCGGCGGCGCGCGGCGAGAGCTGGGACGCGGCCATCGTCGGCGAGCCGACCAACCCGAACGCGCTCGGCGACATGATCAAGATCGGCCGGCGCGGCTCGCTGACCGGCGACGTCGTCGTGCACGGCCGCCAGGGCCACGTCGCCTACCCGCATCTGGCGGACAACCCCGTGCGCGGGCTCGTCGCGCTGCTCGACGCGCTGCTTCATCCGGCGCTCGACGAGGGCACCGGCGATTTCCAGCCGTCCAACCTCGAGGTCACCACCGTCGACGTCGGCAACCGGGCGACGAACGTCATCGCCGGCAAGGCCACGGCGACCTTCAACGTGCGCTTCAACGACGGCTGGACGCCCGAATCGCTGCAGGCCGAGATCCACAACCGGCTCGACCGCGCGGCGCGCCGGGCTCGGCTGCGGCCGGGCAGGGCGGAGGCGGTGGCCTTCGACCTGATCTGGCGCGACCGCCCGAGCCCGGTCTTCCTCACCCGCGACGACAGGCTGGTCTCGGGCCTCGGCGCGGCGATCGAGAAGGTGACGGGCCGCCGGCCGGCGCTGTCCACCTCCGGCGGCACCTCGGACGCACGCTTCATCAAGGACTACTGCCCGGTGGTCGAGTTCGGCCTGGTCGGCCAGACCATGCACATGGTGGACGAGCGCGTCGCGCTCGCCGATCTGGAGACGCTGACGCGGATCTACCGGCGCTTCCTCGAAGACTGGTTCGGCTGAGATGCCGCCCGCCGACGACATATACAGGCAGCTTTACGGCGCATGGCGCATGATGACCGGCCGGCACGACGGGCTGCGCCTGCTCGACGTCACCCTCGACGGCTTCTGGAACTCGTTCTTCGCCATCGTGGTCGCCGGCCCGGCGATGCTGGCGAGCTGGGTGCCGCTGGCAGGCGAGCTCGCCGGCGCCGATGCCGGCTTCGGCCTGCGCCTGTCGATGCTGGTCCGCCTCGCCATCGTCGACATCGGCGCCTGGGTGCTGCCGCTGGCCGCCCTTGCCGCGGCGGCGGACTTTATCGGCGTCCGCCAGCGCTTCGTCCATTTCGTGGTGGCGAACAACTGGGCGTCGGCGATCTTCGTCTGGATGACCCTGCCGGTCTCGCTGCTGCGCCTCGTCATGCCCGGTGCGGCCGATCTCGCCACCAGCCTGTCCCTCGTCGTATTCCTCGTGACGCTGGTGCTGTTCTGGCGGCTGACCAATGCGGCGCTGGAGAAGGGCGCGGGCACGGCGACGGCCGTCTTCGCCGGCATTCTGATAACGTCGATCCTGACGCTGTTCGCGCTTCAGGACATCCTGGGCGTCGCGCCGCTCTAGGCGGCATGGCGGAACCGCCCGCTTTCCTCGACAGCCTCAGTAG
>JAEZXF010000486.1 GCA_023419995.1 Pseudomonadota bacterium
CGGGCGAGCGCACCCACCCGCCTGCGGCCGCCGCAGGGGCCGCCGCCGGCGGGCGCCGGGCGACGACGGCGGCGATCGCCGCCCCGGCCTCGGGCCGGATCATCAGCTCGACCAGCGCCCGCGTCTCGATGCGCAGTGCCGCGTCGAAGGCGAGGTAGAGCGCCTGCGCGGCGACCTCGACCGTGCGCCGCGCGACGAGCGACTGCGGGTCGGGCGCGAGCGTCAGCAGCGTCGGCGCGGCCACCAGCGCGGCGCGTTCGTGCGGCGCGAGGTTGTGCGTCCCGAGCCGCCGCGGCCGGTCCCATGGCTGGCGGGGCTCCGGATTGGCCGCGATCCAGGCGCGCGCCGCCGCCAGCATCGCCGCCTCGTCCGGCGCGATCTCGTCGATGATGCCGTCGCGCATCGCCTCCCCGACGCCGACGCGCTTGCCCGACAGCAGGTAGGACAGGGCCTTGTCGAGGCCGAGCAGGATCGCCAGCCGCACGACGCCGCCCGCGCCGGCGAGGATGGCGAACTCGATCTCGGGCAGGCCGATCTCCAGCTCCGGCCGGTCGAGGGCTATGCGGTGGTGGCACGACAAGGCGAGCTCTAGGCCGCCGCCATGCGCGCTGCCGTTGATGCAGGCGACCGTCGGCAGGCCGGTGCGCTCGAGCCTGCGCAGAAGCCCCTTCAGGTGCTCGAAATAGTCGAAGAGGAACCTCTCCTGTCCCTTCGCCGCCCGACCCATCAGGCCGAGGTCGCCGCCGGCGAGGAAGATCGGCTTCGCCGAGGTGACGATCACGCCGCGAAGTGCCGCGCGCGACGCCTCGACGCGATCGAGGAACGCTTCCATCGCGGCGATGAAATCGTCGTTCATGACGTTGACCCTGCCGGGAAGGTCGAGCGTCAGCGTGGCGATGCCGTCTCCGTCGATGTCGATGCGGGTCTGTCCGGGCAGGTTCATGGTCATACGCGCTCCACCAGCGTTGCGATGCCCATGCCGCCGCCGGCGCAGAGCGTGACGATGCCGCGCCTGAGGTCGCGGCGCTCGAGTTCGTCGAGCAGCGTGCCGACGAGCACGCCGCCGGTGGCTCCCAGCGGATGGCCGAGCGCGATGGCGCCGCCGTTGACGTTGACCTTGTCGTGCGGGACGCCGAGCTCGGACATGAAGCGAAGGACGACGGCGGCGAACGCCTCGTTGCACTCGAAGAGGTCGATGTCGTCCGGCGTAAGGCCGTGGCGCCCGAGCAACTTGGCGGTCGCCGGCGCCGGCCCGGTCAGCATGATGGTCGGCTCGGTCGACAGGGT
The DNA here is from genome assembly GCA_023419995.1 of Pseudomonadota bacterium. GTDB lineage: Bacteria > Pseudomonadota > Alphaproteobacteria > Rhizobiales > Rhizobiaceae > Aerobium. The sequence goes on from JAEZXF010000486.1 coordinate 1,288, forward strand.
CAGCCCGCCGACGATGCGCGCGCGGGGCTTCAGGCCCGCCGCCCTGCCCGCCGCCTCGTTGCCGATCAGCACCGCGGCGGCGGCATCGGCGATGCCCGACGAGTTGCCGGGGGTATGGACATAGCTCAGCCGCTCCACCTCGGGATAGGCGCGCAGCGCGATCGCCTCGAATCCGGCCTCGCCCGTCTTGCGGAAGGAAGGCTTCAGCGCCGCCAGACCCTCGGCCGTGGTCCCGGGGCGAACGAGCTCGTCCTCCTCCAGGATTGGCAGGGCGTTGGCGTCGGTGACCGGCACCAGCGACCTGGAGAAGCGTCCTGCCGACCGGGCAGCAGCGGCGCGTCTCTGGGATTCCGCCGCGTAGGCGTCGACGGCCGCGCGCGTGAAGCCGCCGAGGGTGGCGATCAGGTCGGCGGAAATCCCCTGCGGCACGAAGCGGGTCTCGATGCTGACCTCGGGATCCTCGAGCCACGGGCCGCCGTCGGACCCCATCGGCACGCGCGACATGGACTCCAGCCCGCCGGCGACGATCAGGTCGGCCTGGCCCGCTACCACCTTGGCGGCGGCGATGTTGATCGCCTCCAGGCCAGAGGCGCAGAAGCGGTTGAGCTGCAGGCCGCCGACGCGCTCGTGCCAGCCGCTCAGCGAGGCCGCTGTCTTCGCCACCACGCTGCCCTGCTCGCCCAGCGGGTTGACGACGCCCATGATGACGTCGTCGACGGCCGCCGTATCGAGGTCGTTGCGCCCGGCAAGCGCGTCGAGCACGGTCGAGAGCAGCCGGACGGGCTTCACCTCGTAGAGCGACCCGTCCGCCTTTCCGCGCCCGCGCGGGGTGCGGACGGCGTCGTATATGAAGGCCACTTCCAGCATCGCTTCCCCCGCCTCAGGCCGCTTCGCCGGTGATGGCGCTGCGTGCGGCGGCGCCGTCATCCGACTGGATGTCGTGGGCCATCCTGCGCAGCATCTCGCGATCCTCGTCGTTGCGGACGGCGATCGAGAACTCGCAATCGGTGATGATGTCGCCGAAGCGGTCGACCAGCTTCCTGCCGATCTCGTCATAGGTGCCGATGACGGCGAACTGGTCCAGCACCTCGTCCGAGATCAGCTTGGGAAGCTCCTCCCAGTTCTGCTCCTTGGAGAAGTGCTTGGCCTTCTCGGCGAGGTCGCCGAGGCCCAGATGCTCGAAGGCCGCGACATAGCCGGGCGTCGAGGCATAGAAGGCGATGCGGGCGCGCGCGTCGCGGACCTTCGGCGCAAGCTCCGCTTCCGTCGGCGCCGAGGCCACCAGCGGCTTCATGCAGACGCGGAAGTCGTTCAGCCTGCGGCCGGACCTCGCCGCGCCCGCGCGCACCGCCGGCAGCATCACCTCGCGGATGTAGGACGGCGTGCACACCGGATGCGGGCGGATGCCGTCCGCGACCTCGCCGGCGACCGAGCACATGACGGAGTTCACCGCTGCGAGATGGATCGGGATGTCGGGGTGCTCGATGGGCCCGGCGTTGAACAGCGGCACCATCAGGCTGAGGTTGTAGTGCTCCCCCTCGACGTTGAGCGGCGTGCCGTTCTGCCAGCAGTCCCACACCGCGCGCACCGCGCGGACATATTCCCGCATCCAGGGGCCGGGCGGCGACCACCGCATGCCGTAGCGCCGCTCGATGTGGCCCTTCACCTGCGGGCCGAGGCCGAGCGTGAAGCGCCCGCGCGACAGCTTCTGCTGCGTCCAGGCGTTGAGCGCCATGACGGTCGGGCTGCGCGGGAAGGCGATCGTCACGGCGGTTCCCAGCTTCAGGCGCGTCGTGGCGTTGGCGGCCAGCGTCGTGATGACGAAGGGGTCGTCCTTGGTCTCCTCGACGACGAGGCCGTTGTAGCCGATCTCCTCCAGAAGCCGCGCGTTCTGCGCCACCGAATGGATGTCGAGCGGCGTTTCGGGCGTTCTCAGGCCGGGGTCGACCTTTCCAAGCGGAAGCAGCGTTTCAAGACGCACGGGCATTCTCCTGATTGTGATTTGGATGGGTTCTCAGCCGAGCCGTCGGTGGTCGATCACCCTGACGGCCTTGCCCATCGAACGCTCGAGCGATCCGGGCTGCTTGACGACGATGTCCGCCGAGACCCCGACGAAGGTCTTGATCTTGTGGCGCAGCTCGTCGGCCATGCGTGCCGTGACCTCCGCCTCCGCCGCCGCCGCGTCGCGCAGCTCGACGTTGATCAGCACCTTGTCCATCCGCCCTTCCCGGCTGACCTCGATCAGGTAGTTGGGGGCCAGCGCGCCGAGCGACAGCACCTGCTCCTCGATCTGCGACGGGAACATGTTGACGCCGCGGATGACGAGCATGTCGTCGGATCGGCCGGTCACGCGTTCGAGGCGGCGCATGGTGCGCGCGGTGCCGGGAAGCAGGCGCGAGATGTCTCGCGTGCGGTAGCGCATCACCGGCAGCGCCTCCTTGGTGAGGCAGGTCAACACCAGCTCGCCGCTTTCCCCCTCCGGCAGGACCTCGCCGGTGACGGGGTCGATGATCTCGGGGTAGAAATGGTCCTCCCACAGCGTCGGGCCGTCTTCGGTCTCGATGCATTCCTGGGCGACGCCGGGGCCGATCACCTCGGACAGCCCGTAGGTGTCGCAGGCCCGCATGTGCAGGCGCGCGTTGATCTCCTTGCGCATCGCCTCGGTCCACGGCTCGGCGCCGACGACGGCGCCGCGCAGCGCCAGCCTGGAAGCGTCCACCCCTTGCCGGTCCATCTCGTCGGCGATGTTGAGAAGGTAGGACGGCGTGACCATGATCATGTCGGGGTCGAAGTCGACGATGAGCTGGACCTGCTTCTCGGTCTGCCCGCCCGACATCGGGATGACGGTGCAGCCGAGCCGCTCCGCGCCGTAGTGCGAGCCGATGCCGCCGGTGAACAGGCCGTAATTGTAGGCGACGTGGACCTTGTCGCCGGGGCGCCCGCCGGCGGCATAGATCGTGCGCGCCACGAGGTTGGCCCACAGGTCGAGGTCGTTCTTGGTGTAGCCGACGACGACCGGCTTGCCGGTGGTGCCGCTGGAAGCGTGGATGCGCGACAGCTTGTCGACCGGCACCGCGAACATGCCGAACGGATAGTTCTGGCGGAAATCGTCCTTGGTGACGAAGGGAAACAGCGACAGGTCGCAGAGCTGCTTCAGGTCGTCGGGATGCACGCCGGCCTTGTCGCACTTGGCCCGGTACATCGCCATGTTGTCGTAGGCGTGCCGCATCGCCTTCTTCAGCCGTGCCAGCTGAAGCGCCCTGAGTTCGTCCACGCTCGCCATCTCGATGGGGTCGTAGCCCTGCGACGGCCTGATGCCTGCGGTGATGTTCATCCGCTCCTCCCTTGAAACACGACGGTCCGGCGGTCAGTCCTCTCCGGGCATGCCGGAGACGACGCCTGCGAGATCGCGTGCGAACGACTTCTTCCTCTCGACGTCCATGGTGCGCTGGATCTGGATCCGTTGCGCCTGGGGCGAACCCGCACCGTGCATGGACTCGGTCAGATAGCCAACCGCGTTGCGCCCGAGCGTCATGTTCTCGATCAGGCGGAGCAGGCGCGCCCGGTGCTCGACGGGCACGTTCGAGCGGCCTTTCAGGTACTTCTCCAGCAGCGGGCCGGTGACGTCGTTCTCGAAATCCTGCTGCGAGGGCAGCGTCACCATCAGGCCGCCGGCGATGTCCTGCGCCAGCCGGGACAGCTCGTAGGGGAAGCGGGTGACGTTGTGCTTGCAGATGTTGGCGAGCATCCCGTCGTTCATGTAGATGCCCGACTCCATCGGCTTGGCTTCGTGGGAGGATGCGATCGCCGATGAGTAGATCGTCTCGTTGAGATGCGTCATCTCGACGAGCTTGTCCTTGATGTGCGAGACGTTCTCGACGCCGTTGTATTCCGCAACGGTCGCCGCCGCGCCGATGAGGACGTCGCCGAGCCCGGTTTTGCACACGTAGCTGGCGCGGTGGTAGGAGGTGAAGCGCGCCACCATCTCCTGCGCGAACTCGTATTCGCCGTCCATCAGGACGTGCTCCCAGGGGATGAACACGTCGTCGAAGACGACGAGCGCCTCCTGCCCGCCGAAGCGGGCATTGCCCTTGTCGACGTCGCCGACCTCCAGCGCCCGCGTGTCGCAGGACTGCCGGCCGTAGATGAAGGTCAGGCCGCTGGCGTCGGCCGGCACCAGCCCGACCACCGCATAGTCGCGGTCCTTCTCGGTCAGGTTCATCGTCGGCATCACGCAGATCCAGTGCGAGTTGAACCCGCCGGTCATGTGGGCCTTGGCGCCCCGGACGTAGAGCCCTTCGGCGGTGCGCCTCGTCACGCGCATGAACAGGTCAGGGTCGGCCTGCTCGCTCGGCCGCTTGCTGCGGTCGCCCTTCGGGTCGGTCATGCCGGCGCCGAGGATGACGTTGTTCTCCTGCGCCTTCTTCAGGAAGTCGATGTAGCGCTCGTGGTAGCCGGTGCCGTGCTTGCGGTCGATGTCGTAGGTGATCGAGTGAAGTACCGAGAAGGCGTCGAGGCCGGCGCAGCGCTGGAAGCAGGTTCCGGTGAGCTGGCCGAGGCGGCGCTGCATCCGGTTCTTCATCACCAGGTCCTGCGGGCTCTCGACGATGTGCAGGAAGCGGTTGACGCGCTTGCCGATCAGCGGCGATTCCGCCGTGGCCAGGTCGGGGTCCTCGATGGCGAGGTCGTACGTCGCCTTGAGCGCGTTCATCGACGGGCGGACGATCGGATGCTCGACCGGGTCGTCGACCAGCTCGCCGAAGAGATAGAGGTCGATGGGCCGGCCCCTCAGGCTGTCGAGATAGTCGTCGCCGGTGACGATCGGGCTGAAGCGCGCCCAGCGCTCTGCGGCGGTCTCTTCCCTCGGATACGGGTTGCGCGATGCCATAGACGTCCTCCTCGGCAGGCATGGCTGTGTGGCGAGCTGCCATTTCGGCGATATTAGGAGACCGGCCGAAACACCGGATAGGACGAAAACTGACTTTACCTGTCACCGTAGCTGACAGCGGCGGATGCCCCGCCTACGGGCGGAACTGGTCGCGAAGGCGGGCGCGGTACTGGACCGGGCTGGCGCCCGTCCATTGCTGGAAGGCGCGCGTGAAGGCCCGGGGCTCGGAATAGCCGAGAATGAAGCCGATCTCCTGCACCGAAAGGCGGCTTTCCATCAGCTTCTGCACGGCGATGTCGCGGCGCACCGTCTCCTTGATGGCGCGATAGGAGGTCGATTCCCGCTTGAGCTTGCGGCGCAGCGTCTGCTCGGTCATCTGCAGGTGCTCGGCGATGTCCTCGAAGCTGGGGAACTCCAGCGGCAGCTCGCGCCCGGCGAGAACCAGGGTGCGGATGCGGCGGGCCAGCGAGGTTTCGTCCGCCGGGATCATCATGAAGCCGAGAGGCGCCACCGACAGGAACTGCTTCAGCTCCCTGGGGTCGCGGACGAGCGGGCCGCTGAGGAAATCGGCATCGAAATAGAGCGCCGTCTCCTCGGCGTCGAACTCGTAGGGGCAGCGGAACATGTGCTTGAACTCCTCGATCCGCTCCACCGGCCGGGGATAGGCGAAGGTCACCTTGTGCAGGGGCGGCAGCGCACCGCCGAGCCAGCCGGCGAGCCGGTACCAGATGGTCAGCCAGAACTCGAGGAAGTAGTGGGTCGGATCGAGTTCGGGACGCGCGAACCTGACCGTGAAACGCAGCGAATCGCCCTGGCGGTCCATCCCCATGACCAGCTCGCTGGTGAACAGGTCATAGAAGAGGATGCCCTTGCGCAGCGCCTTCTCCAGCGACTCGGAGTGGATGATGCAGTGGGTCATCATGGCGAAGGTGCCAGGCTTGGCGCCCCGGCCGATGAAGCCCATGAACTCGTCGTCGAGCGCATACCAGAGAAGCTGGACGAGGCGGGCGAGAAGCTCGACGTCGCCGCGCCATTGCGGGTCGAAGACCTGCTCGCGCGTCAGCCCGACATTGCCCAGCAGCAGGTCGGTGTCGACGCCGGCCCGCTGGGCGCCGCGGATGGTTTCCTTGAAATAGTGGGAACAAGAGGTGGGCATCTCCGTCACTCCCTCGTCGATGCGTGCCTTTCCGCTCTGTACTATGTTGTGATGGCGCGTGTAAGGGCGACAATCGCCCGATTGCACCGGCCGTCAGCGAGATGAGACGCGAAAACTTGGTGACTTGCGATTTGTGAAACGGATAAAATCCATTCGTTTCATGTTCCTATATCAATCATCTGACGTGGAATTGTGTTTCCGGACGAACCGGATTGATCTCCGGGGCCGGTTGCCGGGCCATCGCGAATGAGCGAAAGTGTGACTTGCTGAGAATCCTTTTGTCCTCCCTTCGGTGCCGCTCCCTTGCCATTGTGGGAACGAGCACGGGGGCGCATGGACGTTCCGGGCGTGCGTCAATCGGGTCGGCTGCGGCATGCGTCGTTGCCGGCGATCTCTGGGAGGAGACAGATTCATGAAGAAATTCGCAGTCCTGGCCTGCACGACGGCGCTTGCACAGTTCGCGGTGGCGACGCCGTCGTGGAGCGAGATCCTCATCGGCAGCGTCCTGTCGACCACCGGGCCGGCGGCCTTCCTCGGCGAGCCCGAGCGCGAGACGCTCGAGCTCTACGTCAAGCGCATCAACGAGGCCGGCGGCGTGAACGGCGAGCAGATCCGCCTCATCGTCTACGATGACGCCAGCGACGCGAGCACGTCGCGCACCTTCGCCACCCGCCTCGTCGAGGAAGACAAGGTCGTGGCCATGGTCGGCGGCACGGGCACCGGCAACTCCATGGCCATGATCCCCGTCTTCGAGGATGCCGAGATCCCGTTCGTCTCGCTTTCGGGCGGCGTCGAGATCGTCGAGCCGGTCAACAAGTGGGTGTTCAAGCCGCCGCACACCGACCGCATGGCCTGCGCCAAGATCTTCACCGACATGCAGGCGCGCGGCTACGACCGCATCGCCATCATCGCCGGCCAGGGCGGCTATGCCGTGTCGATGGTCAAGCGCTGCAACGAGGTCGCCGGCGACTACGACATCCAGATCGTCGCCCAGGAAAGCTACGGCCCGCGCGACAGCGACATGACGGCCCAGCTGACGACGATCCGCGCCATCGAGGGGCTCGACGCGGTGCTGAACGCCGATATCGGCCAGGGCCCGGCCATCGTCACCCGCAACTTCGCCCAGCTCGGCTTCGACATCCCGCTCTACCAGAGCCACGGCGCCGCGACGCAGGGCTATCTCGACCTGTCCGGTCCGGCCGCCGAAGGCGTGCTGATCCCCGGCCCGTCGCTGCTCGTCGCCGACCAGCTGCCCGACGGCGACCCGCAGAAGGCGCTCCTGCAGGAATACACGCAGGTCATCGAGGAAGCGACCGGCAAGCCGGTGAACACCTTCGGCGGCTACGCCCATGACGGCATCACCCTGCTCGTCGACGCGATGCGGCGCGCTGGCACCAGCGAGCCGGCGGCGGTCCGCGACGCGCTCGAGCAGACGGAGAACTTCGTCGCCACCGTGGGCATCATCACGATGACGCCCGAGGACCATCTCGGGATCGACCTCACGGCATTCCGCATGCTCAAGGTGGTCGACGGCGCCTGGACGCAGGCGGAATACCCCCACCCCGCCGCGGCGGCCCCCCGCCCCCCCCCCGCCC
>JAEZXF010000521.1 GCA_023419995.1 Pseudomonadota bacterium
ACCACTGGAGAATCAGCCATGCAGGAAACGACCGGGCAACGGCCGGCCGCGGGCTTGCCCCTGCCGCGCATCGAGTTCATCGCCCTCGCCGCAGCGCTGATGTCGCTCAACGCGCTCGCCATCGACATCATGCTGCCCGGTCTCCAGGAGATCGGCGCCGACCTCGGCGTCGACAACGAGAACCATCGCCAGTACGTCATCTCGGCCTACTTCGCCGGCATGGCGGTGGCGCTCCTGCCCTATGGCCCGGCGTCCGACCGCTTCGGCCGCCGCGCGCCGATCCTGTTCGGTCTCGCCATCTACGTCGTGGCGGCCATCGGCGCGGCGTTCTCCACCAGCTTCGAGATGCTGCTGGCGCTGCGCTTCATCCAGGGCATCGGCGCGGCCTCGACGCGCGTCATCGCCGTCTCGATGGTGCGCGACTGCTTCGGCGGCCGGCAGATGGCCGAGACCATGTCGCTGATCTTCATGGTGTTCATGGTGATTCCGGTCGTCGCGCCCTCCATCGGGCAGGTGATGATGTTCATCGGCAACTGGCACTTCATCTTCATCGCCATGGGCGGCATCGGCCTGATCATCGCGCTGTGGGCGGCGATCCGCATGCCCGAGACGCTGCACCCGCAGGACAGGCGGCCCTTCACCCTGTCGTCGATCGGCAAGGCGTTCGCCATCGTGCTGACCAACCGGTTCTCGCTGCTCTACACGCTGGCGTCGACGGCGGTGTTCGCCGCGCTCTTCGCCTTCATCAACTCGGCGCAGCAGATCTATGTCGGCATCTACGGCCTCGGCGTGATGTTCCCGATCCTGTTCGCGGTGGTCGCCGGCTTCATGGCGCTGTCGTCCTACCTGAACTCGCGGCTGGTGGTGCATTTCGGGATGCGCAAGCTCTCGCACGGCGCGCTGACCGGCTTCATGCTGGTGTCAGGCGTGTGGCTGTTGTGGTCGCTCGTCGGCCACCTGCCGCTGGTGCCGTTCGTGATCCTGTTCGCCGTCGCCATGTTCCAGTTCGGCTGGATCGGCTCCAACTTCAACTCCATCGCCATGGAGCCGCTCGGCCACATCGCGGGCTCGGCCTCGGCCGTCCAGGGGTTCATCCAGACGCTGGGCGGCGGGCTGATCGGCGCGCTGATCGGGCAGGCTTTCGACGGCACCACGACGCCGCTCGCCATCGGCTTCTTCGGCCTCGCCGTGGTGGCGCTGGTGCTGGTGGCGATCGCCGAGCGCGGCCGCCTCTATCGCAGCAGCCCGTCGCAGCCTACTCGCGAGTGAGGCCGATCGCGGCGAAGTCGAACAGGCTGCGGTCGAGCAGGTGGCTCGGCCGCGCGTTGCCCAGCGCGCGGATCATCGTGTCCTTGCGGCCCGGCATCCGGCGCTCGATGTCCTGAAGCATCGCCTTCATGGCATTGCGCTGCAGGCCTTCCTGGCTGCCGCACAGGTCGCACGGGATGATCGGGAAGGCCATGGCGTCGGCGAACCTCGCCAGATCCGCCTCGGCGCAATAGGCCAGCGGCCGCAGCACCATGACGTCGCCCTCGTCGTTCATCAGCTTGGGCGGCATCGCGGCCAGCCGGCCGCCATGGAACAGGTTGAGGAAGAACGTCTCGAGGATGTCCTCGCGGGGGTGGCCGAGCACCAGCGCGGAGCAGCCCTCCTCCCGCGCGATGCGGTAGAGGTGGCCGCGGCGCAGCCGCGAGCACAGCGAGCAATAGGTCCGGTTCTCCGGGATCTTGTCGGTGACGACGGAATAGGTGTCCTGGTACTCGATGCGGTGCGCGACGCCGTTGGCGTTCAGGAAATCCGGCAGGATGTGCTTGGGGAAGTTCGGCTGGCCCTGGTCGAGGTTGCAGGCGAACAGCTCGACCGGCAGCAGGCCGCGCCATTTCAGGTCGAGCAGCAGCGCGAGGAGGCCGTAGGAATCCTTGCCGCCGGACAGCGCGACCAGCCAGCGCTCGCCCGCCCGCGCCATGGCGAAATCCTCCAGCGCCTGGCGCGTGTCGCGCAGCAGGCGCTTGCGCAGCTTGTTGAACTCGACCGTCGACGGCGCGTTGCGGAACATCGGGTGATACGACGCGCCGTCATCCGCCGGCTGCCCGGCCTCGAACTGTTCCTGTCTGGTCTCGACGTTCATTCAAGCATAACCACTTCGGCTGACAATGCGGACCGATCCCAGGCGCCGCGCGGCGCCGTCCCGACAGCGAGAGGTCGCCATCCGCCAGGACCAGCCCAACGCCAGCAATGCGCAGGCTGCAAAGTTGCTGTCAATCGCCCCGCCGCAAAGCCTGACGGGAAAAGCGCTGCGTTTCGGCATCGTCGGCGTCTTCAACACCGTCGTCGACGTCGCCGCCTTTGCGCTGCTGCTGGCCGCCGGCGCGACGGCGCTCGCCGCCAACGTCGGCGCGTGGCTCGTTGCGGTCAGCTTCTCCTACGCGATCAACTCGCGCTGGTCGTTCGAGCGCAGCGGCGAGCTGCACGAGGCGCGCTCCATCGCCCGCTTCCTCGGCATGGGCGCGCTGATCTCGCTGGGCGTGTCGAGCGCGGCAATCCTGGCGCTGGCGCCGCTCACCGGGCTGTGGCCGGCGAAGCTGATCGGCATCGTCGCCGCCGCCGTGCTCAACTTCTTCGCCGCGCGCTGGTCGATCGAGAATCGCCTGCGCTGAGGCGTCGCCCTGAAACGAAGAAGCCGCCGGGCGGACCCGGCGGCTTCGAAGTTCCTGAACTCCGGATAAGGATCAGCGCGAGTAGAACTCGACCACCAGGTTCGGCTCCATCTGCACCGCGAACGGCACGTCGGTAAGGCCCGGGATGCGGACGAAGGTGGCGACCATCTTGTTGTGGTCGACCTCGATGTAGTCCGGCACGTCGCGCTCGGCGAGCTGCACCGCCTCGAGGACGATGGCGAGCTGCTTCGACTTCTCGCGCACCTCGATCACGTCGCCGGCCTTGCAGCGGTACGAGCCGATGTTGACGCGGCGGCCGTTGACCTTGACGTGGCCGTGATTGACGAACTGGCGCGCCGCGAAGATCGTCGGCACGAACTTGGCGCGATAGACGATGGCGTCCAGGCGCGACTCGAGCAGGCCGATCAGCGTGTCCGGCGTGTCGCCGCGGCGGCGGTTGGCCTCCTCGTAGATCTTGCGGAACTGCTTCTCGGAAATGTCGCCGTAGTGACCCTTCAGCTTCTGCTTGGCGCGGAGCTGCAGGCCGAAATCGGACAGCTTGCCCTTGCGGCGCTGGCCGTGCTGGCCGGGGCCGTACTCACGGCGGTTCACCGGAGACTTCGGACGGCCCCAGATGTTCTCGCCCATGCGGCGATCGAGTTTGTACTTTGCGGATTCGCGCTTGCTCATCGCATTCCCTTTCAAAACGTTGCACCCGAAAGCTCACGCTTCGAGCGAAGGAAACGCGCCCTCCTCTGGCTCCCTTTTGCGGAGCCTGACAGGACATCTCACGCACGCATTGCGAAGACGTCCACGGGACACGTCGAAAAAATCCCGACGCCTTGCGGCGCGGGACTGGCGGTTCACTAGTGGAAGCGGGCGGCAATGTCAACGCCGCGCGCCGCGGACTGGCGGCGCGCCCCAAGGCCCGGTCCGGCCCGGCGGCCGTTGCCGGTCATGCGCGGTAGGCGACCCAGCCCCTGAAGGTGAAGCCGGCGTAGAACAGGGCGACGTCGGCGAATCCCGCTTCCCTCAGCAGCGCCTCGTCCCGTTCGGGGGAAAGGGCCGGCAGCCGCTCGCCGATGGCGGCGATCGCGCCTTCCGCATTCGCGGCCGGCACGCCGGACGCCACGGCAAAGGCGGCGTATCGCGCGAGCCATCTGGCCTTCTCCTCGCCGTCCTGCGGAAAGCTGTGATGGGCGACGACGAACGGGGCGCCCGGCTTCAGCCGCCGGTGCACCTCGGCAAGCGTGCGCCGCCGCTCGTCCTCTGGCAGGAAATGAAGGGTCAGGAGGCAGGTCGCCGCGTCGAACGGCCCAACCGGTGCGCCATCGATATAGCCCTCGTGGAACGCGACGCGCGACGCCTGCGGGCCGAGGGTGCGCCGGGCAAGGCCCAGCATCTCGGCCGAGGGATCGACGCCGCAGAAGCTCCACCCCGGCTGCCTGTCGGCAAAGGCTTTCAGCTCGAGCCCGCCGCCGGCGCCGAGGACGAGCACGCGGGCGTCGTCCGGGGCGCGCTCGGCGAGAAGAAGGCCGGCCATCTTCTGGAGATCGAGAAAGCCCGGCACCTGCCGCACGGGACCTTCGGCATAGCGGGCGACGCTGTCGGGATCGGAGAAAGGCTGCAACGGCGAACTCCCGCTCATGGTTCAGGGGCGATCGGGCACCCGCCCCGCAACGAATGCGCCTTCCAGAGCGAACGGCCGAACCGCAACGGTCCTCACCATCCGCCGTCCGCGACGGCCAGCCCGAAGCCCTGCATCAGCCGGCGGGCGAGGAAGTCGGCCCGGCCGGAGGTGAAGATGGCGAGGTCGGGACCGCCGGCCCCTGCCCCGGCCGCCGGCCGCTCCCTGCCGAGAAGCGACAGCGCCTGCCGGGCGATCGCCTCGGCGGGGTCGAGCCAGTCGACCGGCCAGGGCGCGGTCTTGCGCATGCGGTTGGCGAGAAAGGGATAGTGCGTGCAGGCGAGCACGACGATGTCGGTGCGCCGGCCGTCCATCTCGACGAAGCACGGGGCGATCTCCTGCCGCACCACCTCCTCGTCCACGAACCCCTCGCGCATGTAGGCCTCGGCGAGCGCGGCCAGCCGGTCGGAGCCGACGAGGCGGACATGACAGTGCCCGGCCCATTTCTCGACCAGGTCGCGCGTGTACTGCCGCTTCACGGTGCCGGGCGTCGCCAGCACCGAGACGAGGCCGGAACGGGTGCGCTCCGCCGCCGGCTTGATCGCCGGCACCGTGCCGACGAACGGCGTGCCCGGGAAGGCCGCGCGCAGGTCGCCGAGCGCCAGGGTCGAGGCGGTGTTGCAGGGAATGACGGCGATCTCGGGCCTGTGCTCGGAAAGCAGGCGGTCGAACAGCGACAGGACGCGGTCGCGCAGCGCCGGCTCCTCCCACCGCCCGTAGGGAAAGGCGGCATCGTCCGCGACGTAGACGAAGCGGCGGTCCGGCATCAGCACCCGCGCCTCGCGCAGCACGGTCAGCCCGCCGACGCCGGAATCGAACATCAGGATCGGCCGTTCACTCATCGGAGGTCGTCTTGTCCCCTTCCCCTCGCGAGGCATGCGCCTTCGCATCCGCCCTGGCCTTGCGCTCGGGATAGAGCGCGCCGCGCGGCTCCTTCGGCGAGAAGTAGTCGAGCGAGGCGACGACGCCGCGCAGGACCTTGATCTCGGCCTCCGAGAAGCCCGGCCGCGTCAGCACCGCGCGCAGATTGTCGACCATCTTCGGCTTCTTCGTGGCGGGGCGGAAATAGCCGCGCGCGGCGAGCGCCTCCTCCAGGTGATCGAGGAAGCCGTGCAGCGCCTGCTTGGGCGCCGGCACCATCTCGGGACCGCGGAACGCGGTCTCAGTCTCCGTCTCCAGCCCCGACTTCATCCATTCGTAGGACATCAGCAGCGCGGCCTGCGCGATGTTGAGCGAGGCGAAGGCGGGATTGACCGGGAAGGTGACGATCTCGTCGGCCAGCCCGACCTCCTCGTTGTAGAGGCCGAAGCGCTCGCGCCCGAACAGGATGCCGGTCCGCTGCCCCTGCGAGAACAGCGACCGCAGCTTGCGCCCGGCCTCCACCGGCCCCAGCACCGGCTTGAAGCCGTCGCGCTCGCGCGCGGTGGTGGCGACGACGTAGTTGAGATCGTCGATCGCCTCGCGCAGCGTCGCGAACACCACGACCCCGTCGATGACGTGGTCGGCCTTGGAGGCGGCCGCCCGCGCCTTCTCGTTCGGCCAGCCGTCGCGCGGGGAAACGAGGCGCAGCTCGCCGAGGCCGAAATTGGCCATGGCGCGCGCCACCATGCCGATGTTCTCGCCGAGCTGGGGCTCGACGAGGATGATCGCCGGCCCCTCGTTCATCATCCGCCTCTCGCGGTCCGTTCCAGCCATGCCTTTTCCCGTCTGTTCAGGTCCGTTCCACTGGCACAGTTGCGCGGAAAACGAAACCGTTCAGCGGCGCAGAAAGGCGCGCATCGCGGCCGCCACCTCGGCGGGCTTCTCGTGCAGCACCCAGTGGCTCGCCCCGGCGATGCGCTCGACCGTCAGGTCGCCGGCGAAGCGGCCGAGCCCGTCAAGGCAGGACGGGCGCAATGCCTGGTCTGCCTCGCCCCAGACGACGAGATGCGGCATCGCGACGCGAAACGCCTCCTCCGGCATGTCGAGCACGAGGGCGCTTCCCGGCGCCTCGCCGGGCGCCGGCACCGCCACCGGCGAGGCGCGATACCAGTTGAGCATCGCCGTCAGCGCGCCCGGCTGCGACCACGCCCCGAGATAGGCCTCGCGCAGCGCCGGCGTCATGAACTGCGCCGTCGAGAAGCCGTCGATCATCCGCAGCAACCTGCGGAAGCCGTCCTCGGCGAGGATGTCCTCCGCATCCGGCGCCCTGAGCCGGTTGATGTACTGGCTCGCCTTGCGCTGCTCCTCGTCATCGAAGATCGCCCGCTGGAAGCAGACCGGATGGACGCCGTTGGCGATGACGAGGTGCGACAGCCGCGCCGGATGCGCGAAGGCATAGGCATAGGCGACCGAGGCGCCCCAGTCGTGACCGGCGAGCACGAAGGGACGGTCCGGCGACAGGCGGTCGGCCAGCGAGGCGAGGTCGGCCACCATGCGCCGGACGCGGTAGGCCTCGACGCCGGCTGGCCTGGAAGACAGGTTGAACCCGCGCTGGTCCGGCGCGACGAGATGGTAGCTGTCGGCCAGCAGCTCCATCACCTGCGACCAGGCGCCCCAGTATTCGGGGAATCCGTGCAGGCAGATCACCAGCGGCGCGCCCGCATCGCCGATCGACGCGACGTTCAGGCGCACCTCGCCGGCATCGTGCATTTCAAACCGGAAATTCATGTCGTCGATTTCTCCCGCGAGGCCGGATTTCCACAATTCGCACGGCTTTGCCTATTCAACGCGTGGTGCTATGAGAGGCCGCATTTCAAGTCGAATTCCCAGGGGGCTTCCCCCTTCTCCGAAAAAAGAGGCGTATCTCATGGCGAAGATCAAGGTGGACAACCCCGTCGTAGAACTCGACGGCGACGAGATGACCCGCATCATCTGGCAGCTCATCAAAGACAAGCTGATCCACCCCTATCTCGACATCGATCTCCATTACTACGACCTCGGCATGGAGTATCGCGACCAGACCGACGACCAGGTGACGATCGACGCTGCCAACGCGATCAAGAAGTACGGTGTCGGCGTCAAGTGCGCCACCATCACGCCCGACGAGGCCCGCGTCGAGGAATTCGGCCTCAAGAAGATGTGGAAGTCACCCAACGGCACCATCCGCAACATCCTCGGCGGCGTCATCTTCCGCGAGCCGATCATCTGCAAGAACGTGCCGCGCCTGGTGCCGGGCTGGACCCAGCCGATCGTCGTCGGCCGTCACGCCTTTGGCGACCAGTACCGCGCCACCGATTTCCGCTTCCCCGGCAAGGGCAAGCTGACGATCAAGTTCGTCGGCGAGGACGGCCAGGTCATCGAGCACGAGGTGTTCGACGCGCCGGGCTCGGGCGTGGCCATGGCCATGTACAACCTTGACGATTCGATCCGCGATTTCGCCCGCGCCTCGCTGAACTACGGCCTGCTGCGCGGCTACCCGGTGTATCTGTCGACCAAGAACACCATCCTCAAGGCCTATGACGGCCGCTTCAAGGATCTGTTCCAGCAGGTCTACGAAGAAGAATTCGCCGCCGCCTTCAAGGAAAAGAAGATCTGGTACGAGCACCGGCTGATCGACGACATGGTCGCTTCCAGCCTCAAGTGGTCCGGCGGCTATGTCTGGGCGTGCAAGAACTACGACGGCGACGTGCAGTCCGACACGGTGGCGCAGGGCTACGGCTCGCTCGGCCTGATGACCTCGGTGCTGATGACGCCGGACGGCCGGACCGTCGAGGCCGAGGCCGCGCCCGGCACCGTCACCCGCCACTACCGCCAGCACCAGAAGGGCGAGGAAACCTCGACCAACTCCATCGCCTCGATCTTCGCCTGGACGCGCGGCCTCGCCCATCGCGCCAAGCTCGACGGCAACGAGGAGCTGAAGCGCTTCGCCGACACGCTCGAGCGCGTCTGCATCCAGACGGTCGAATCGGGCTTCATGACCAAGGACCTGGCGCTCCTGATCGGCGCGGACCAGCCGTGGCTCTCCACCACCGGCTTCCTCGACAAGATCGACGAGAACCTGCAGAAGGCCATGGGCTGAAGCCCTCGTCGCGCAGCCGCGCGGCCGGACTGACGGAAAGGCGGCTTCGGCCGCCTTTTTGCTGTGCGGTGGGACGAGGGGCCGAACTTTCGCCGCGCGGGCGCGTTAAGCAGGCGGCTTCACGCCGGACAACAATAGACGGAGAGTTTCATGCTTCACGGAAAGCTTCTGCTCGGCCTCGCGCTCGGCAGCCTGATGGCCGGCGGCGCGGCCATGGCGCAGACCGCCTGGGTCGAGGTCAGCGACAACGCGCATGTGGCGGCGTTCGGCGCCATCGCCGACCAGGTGGACGACTGGGACGTCTACGACGCGGCCGGCACCGAGATCGGCGAGGTCGAGGAGGTCGTCGGCCCCGACGCCGCGACGCCGACGGCGCTGGTGATCGATTTCGAGGGCAAGGCCGGCTATGCCGACCGCGACGTCGTCATCCCGCTCGACCAGTTCACGCGGGAGAACAACCGCCTGACGCTGAACGCGTCGCCCGAGGCCGTCGGCGCCATGGAAGCGTGGAAGGACTGACCCGTACGCCGAACGGCTTTCGGGAAGATCGGAAGGGCCGCGCGATGCGGCCCTTTTTCGTTCTAGCCGAGCGCGGCGAGGCCCGGGAACGTCTCGAGCAGCCAATAGGCGGCCGCCTGGACGCCGCCGGTCAGGAACAGCACACCGGCAACGACCAGGAGAATGCCCATGACCTTCTCGACGCGGCCGAGATGCACCTTGAAGCGGCCGAGGAAGCGCATGAACGCCCCGGAGAACAGCGCGGCGAACAGGAACGGGATGCCGAGGCCGAAGGAATAGGCGGCAAGCAGCAGCGCGCCTTCGCCGACCGTGTCGCGGCCGCCGGCAAGGGTGAGGATCGGGCCGAGGACGGGGCCGATGCACGGCGTCCATCCGAAGGCGAACGCCAGGCCCATCAGATAGGCCGCGCCGGCATTGGCCGGCTTTCCCGGCCCCTGGAACCGCGCCTCGCGCGACAGGAAGGGAATGCGCAGCACGCCGAGGAAGTTCAGCCCCATGACGATGATGAGCAGGCCGGCGACGATGGCCAGTTCCTGCTGCCAGGCGCGCAGCAGGCCGCCGATGCTCGAGGCGCCGGCTCCCAGCGCGATGAACACGGTCGAGAAGCCGAGCACGAACGCCGCCGCCGCGCCGACGAGCGCCAGCCGCGCGGGCGCGGCGCTGACCGTCGCCGTGCCGTCGGGATTCGCCGAGACGCTGCCGCGGAAATCGTCGATCGACACGCCGGCCATGTAGCACAGGTAGGGCGGCACAAGCGGCAGGACGCAGGGCGAGAGAAACGACAGGGCGCCCGCCCCCACCGCGCTCATATAGCCGATGTCGATAGCCATGAATCCGCCGCTCCGACCCTTTCACGATACGGGCCTGATATAGACGTTCGCACCCCGCCGCTCCAATCACCAAAGCGTGGCATAGGGTCGCTGCGCGGGGACGCCGGGCGCGGCGCGCTTCGTCCCGTCAGAATCTGCCGGGCTGCGGCGGGGAAACGTTAGAGGGAGCCTGGTGCAGGAAAATTCTCTCGCACCGTCACGCCGCTCTCTCACGCGCCGTTTCCGCAGAAGTGTGAAATCATCGGGAAATTCGTGGTGAGCGCGCTGGGGCTCGAACCCAGGACCTACTGATTAAAAGTCAGTTGCTCTACCGGCTGAGCTACGCGCTCCCGAGGGCCTGGAAGCGCCCCGAAATTGCGGCGGAACATAAGAAGACGACGAAGGCCGGTCAACCGCAAACTGCGCGCCCATCGGCGGCCGGCGCTTGACCGTGCAAGGCCGCGGGCCGGCATCTGGTGCCACCCGCGCCATCGCAAGGCGGCGTTGCGTGAAGAGGCCATGCGCGGATGCCGAATCGGACCCGAGACGCCGCAGCCGCCGAGGGAACAAAAAAAGCCGGGCCGAAACGGCCCGGCGAAAGAGGGTAACCCTCAGAGGAAACACCGATCGGCAGAATGGGAGATCGGCCGGCCGATGGCGTCATTCATGCCGCGGTTCCCGGCAGCGCGACACGCAAGAAAATCCAAAATTTGGCTTGTCGGGCGAAATCCATTTCCCCTGCGGAACCGATCGAGACCTGATCGGTAGCAAGAAATTTCCCCTCCGCCTTCGGAAGTTGGAATGCGGTAACTCCACAGGCGCGGCCAAAACCTGCATCGTCCGGCGGCAATCAGTTCTCCCGGAAACAGGGTTTTCCAAGATGTCGACGTCCACGGGCCGCATTCTGTCTTCAGCCGCCGCCGCGGCTGCCATGGCTGCATCGTCGGGCGGCGTCATGGAGGCTCCCTGTTCTGATTGCGCGATCGAGGCTGCGGCCTCCAACTGACGCGTTTTCTTCCTGAACGCGTCGCAAGATCCGTCCTGCCGCACTCCTCCCGCGGCGGGACGGGTCGATCCTTTTTCCCCGGAGCACCGGAAATGCCGACATCGTCACTGAAACACGTCCTTCGCCCCGCCGCGGAGCAGGCGGCGAGCGCGCGGGCGACGACCCTGCGTATTCCTGCCCGCGTCCTTTCGCGGCCCGTTCCGTCGAGGCTGTCATGAACATGGCGGTCAAGATCGAGCAGGAAACGCAGCAGCCCGCCCCGGCAGAGACTGGCGACGCGCTGGTGCGCATCGAGAACGTCACCAAGGTCTTCCCGGCAAGCCGCACCAGCGCGGCGGTGACGGCGCTGGACGGCATCGACCTCGTCGCGCCGCGCGGGTCGGTGACGGCGATCATCGGCCGCTCGGGCGCGGGCAAGTCGACGCTGATCCGGCTGGTGAACGGCCTGGAGAAGCCGACCTCCGGCCGCGTGCTCGTCGACGGCACCGACGTGGCGCAGCTCCCGGAAGCGAGGCTGCGCGGCATCCGCCGCTCCATCGGCATGATCTTCCAGCACTTCAACCTGCTGTCGTCGCGCACGGTGTTCGACAACGTGGCGCTGCCGCTCGAGATCGCCGGCGTCTCGCGCAGGGACATCGCCGCGCGCGTCGCGCCGCTGATCGACCTCGTCGGCCTCGCCGACAAGCGCGACCGCTACCCGGCGGAGCTTTCCGGCGGCCAGAAGCAGCGGGTCGGCATCGCCCGCGCGCTGGCGACCGAACCCAAGCTGCTGCTGTCGGACGAGGCGACCTCGGCGCTCGACCCGGAGACGACGCAGTCGGTCCTGGAGCTCCTGTCGCGCATCAACCGCGAGCTCGGCCTGACCATCCTGCTCATCACCCACGAGATGGAGGTGGTGAAGCGCATCGCCGACCACGTCGCCGTCATCGACGGCGGCAGGATCGTCGAGCGCGGGACGACCTTCGACATCTTCAGCGCGCCGCAGCACGAGACGACGAAGGTGCTGCTTTCCGGCGTGCCGGGCATGCAGCTTCCCGACTACGTGGCGGCGCGCCTGACGCAGGAGCCGACGCCGTCCTCCGCCTCGGCCGGCGAGACGGTATTGCGCATCGTCTTCACCGGCGCCCATGCGACCGACCCGATCCTGTCGCGCCTGTCGACGGAGCTCGGGATCGAGCCCAACATCCTCGGCGGCGCGGTCGACGAGATCACGGGCCGGCCGTTCGGCACGCTGGTCGTCTCGTTCGCCGCCGACGCCACCCGCCTCGCCCGGGTCCGCGGGTTCCTCGCGGAGCGCGGCCTTTCCACGGAGGTTCTCGGTCATGTCGCCTGAAATCATCTGGCTCATCGTCCGCGCCACCGGCCAGACGCTGCACATGGTGGCCGTCTCGGTCGTCATCGGCTCGGCCGTCGGCATTCCGCTCGGCGTCTTCCTCGCCACCAGCGGCAGGGGCGAGCTGTTCGCCGCCCCGCTCGCCAACCGCATCCTCGGCGCGGTGGTCAACGCCACGCGCTCGACGCCGTTCATCATCCTCGTCGTCGCCATCATCCCGTTCACGCGGCTGGTGGCCGGCACGGCGATCGGCACCGGCGCCGCCATCGTGCCGCTGACGATCGCGACGATCCCGTTCGTCGCACGGCTGGTCGAGGCGGCGATCCGCGAGGTCGACCCCGGCCTCGTCGAAACCGCGCGCGCGATGGGCGCGACGCCGCTCCAGATCGTCTGGAAGGTGCTGCTGGCCGAATCCCGGCCCGGCATCACGCTGGCGCTGACGCTGACCGTCGTCAGCCTGATCGGCTACTCGGCCATG
>JAEZXF010000544.1 GCA_023419995.1 Pseudomonadota bacterium
CGGCCGGAATTGTCGTCGATCACCTTCTTCAGGTCGTCGGGCAGGCTGTCGTAGCGGGCCTTGTTCATGGCGAGGACGAAGGTGGCGGTGTAGAGCGCCTCGCCCTCGGCGAACTCGGTGTGATGGCTGACGAGCTCCTCGACCTTGACCGAGGGCGCGACCTCCCACGGGATGACGGCGCCGTCGATGACGCCGCGCGACAGCGCCTCGGTGACGGCCGGGACCGGCATGCCGATCGGCGTCGCGCCGAGCTCGCCGAGAAGCACGTTGATGATGCGGCTCGGCGCGCGCACCTTCATGCCGCGCAGGTCCTCGAGCTTCTCGACGGCGCGGTTGGCGTGGATGGCGCCGGGGCCGTGCACCCATGTCGCGATCATGTGCACGCCGGCGAACTCGCCGTCCTTCATGTGCGCCTCGAAGAAGTCCCAATAGGCCTTCGACGTCGCCTCGGCATTGGTCATGATGAAGGGAAGCTCGAACACCTCCGTGCTGGGGAAGCGGCCCGGCGTGTATCCCGGCAGCGTCCAGACGATGTCCACCGTGCCGTCCTGCGCCTGGTCGATCAGCTGCGGCGGCGTGCCGCCGAGCTGCATGGCCGGGTAGCGCTCGATCTTGATGCGCCCGCCGGACGCGGCCTCGACCCGGTCGGCCCAGGGATAGAGCAGGTTGACCGGGACGTTGGCCTGCCCCGGCAGGAACTGGTGAAGCCGCAGCGTCACCTCCTGCGCCGAGGCGGCGCCGGGCGCAGCCAGCAGGCCGGACGCCACCAGCGCGGCCGAAGCCAGGAAAGAGCGCCTGAACAAGGATATCATCGTCGTTCTCCCGAATGAGGAGCGGCCACGGAGCCGTGCTGCGCGCGACTCCCGCCGACCCGTCGTGGTCAGCTCGATACCACCCCGGAAGCCCACAGGAAAAGCCAGAACACGCCGAAGCCCGCCAGGATGGCGAAAAGGCGGAGGTTCATCTGCCGGCGCAGCGCCTGCGTCTCCTCATCCCTCGCCACGCCGACATTGAAGGCGACGGGGATGACGTTGGCGTAGCCCGGCAACCCGAACCGGAGCGGTCGCCGGCCCGAGCGCTCCTCGATGCGGTAGCAGAGGCGCGTGGCCGAGACGAGCACGGCGACGAGGGCCGCGCCCCACAGGCCGCTCAGCACGAAGAAGATCGACGTAGCGATTCCGGTTTCCATTCAGGCGACGCTCCGCACCCCGATCCATGCCCCGCCGGGCGGGAATCCCCGCGTCCGGCGGCGCACCTTAATCCGGGATCGCACCGCCGCCAATCCGGGTCGGCGGCCGTCCCGCTTACAACCGCGCAAATGCCGTGATAGGTCGGTGCGATCGGCCCGCCGCCACCGCAAAGGACATCCCGATGCAGCTTCGCCTGCTTGTCGCCGCCGCCTGCCTCGCCCTCCCCTCCGTCGCGCAGGCCGGACCGGCCGCCGACGCGGTGGCGCGGTTCTACGCCAGCCCGGGCACGGAGCTGAAGCCCGAGATGCGCCGCTACTTCACCGATCCGGCACGCGACGTCCTCGACCGCGAGGAGGCGACGGGCGCAGGCTGCGTCCCCACCGGCTTCGCCGTCGACGTGCCGGGCCACGACGCGGCGGAGCTGAAGCGAACGCTCGAGCTTCGCGAGTCGGTGCAGGGCGACGGCGCCATCGTCATGGCCTATTTCCGCCTGTCGGGCGAGCAGCGCGCGATCGAATGGACGCTCTCCCGGCAGGGCCGGTCGTGGCTGGTCGCGGACGTGATGAGCCTGCAGGGCGGCTGGCGGCTGAGCGACCTGCCCTGCGGCTGAGCCGCCTTCAGCTCACCAGTTGCAGCCCACGGCGGCCCTTGCGCGGCGAGCGCGCGGCAAGCCATTCGCGCGTCTGCGCCTTGGGCATCGGGTAGGCGATCGAATAGCCCTGCACCTGGTCGCAGCCCAGCTCCAGCAGGAAGGACAGCTCCGCCTCCGTCTCGGCGCCCTCGGCGACGATGGCGATGCCGAGGCCGCGCGCGAGGTCGGTGATGGCGCGGACGATCTTGGCGTTCTCGGCGTCGGCGTCGATGTTCTGGACGAAGCGGCGGTCGATCTTGAGCCGGTCGATCTCGGTCGGGCTGACATGGCTGAGCGAGGCGTAGCCGGTGCCGAAATCGTCGAGCTCGAGATGGACGCCGGCGGCGCGGATCGCGCGCAGCTTCGCGGCGATGCCGGTCTTCTCATCGTCGAGGATGACGGATTCGACGATCTCCAGCGCCAGGCTCTGCGGCGGCAGGCCGGCATCGCGCAGGGTCGCGAACAGGAACTCGATAAAGTCCGGCTCGCGCAGCTCGGTGCCGGAGACGTTGATCGCCAGCCGCGCGAACTCGATGCCCTCGCGCCGCCACAGCGCCGCCTCGCCGATCGCCTTGCGCATGACGATGCGGCCGATCGCCGGCATGTAGCCCGCCTTCTCGGCGACGGGGATGAACTCGTCCGGCCGCACCAGGCCGCGTCGCGGATGCGGCCAGCGAACCAGCGCCTCGATGCCGGCGATGGAGCCGTCGGCCAGCGACACCTGCGGCTGGAAGTAGACGCTGAAGGCGTGGTTCGCGACAGCCTCGGCGATGTCGTGCTCCAGCTGCTTGCGGTGCTCGAGCTCGCGCCTCAGCTCACCCGAGAAGAAGCTGTGCGAGCCCCTTGCCTGCTTCTTCGCCGCGTAGAGGGCGAGGTCGGCGTGGACGAGGAGGTCCGAGGCGTTGTCGGCGTCGACCGGGTAGACGGCGATGCCGGCGCTGGCGCCGCACAGGATCGTCGCGCCTTCGTGCAGGATGGGCTCGTTGATCGCGCCGAGGATGCGCTGCGCGAACTCATCGATGTCGCGCGGGCTGCCCGCCGCCGGCATGACCATGACGAACTCGTCGCCGCCGAGCCGGGCGCAGATGTCGGTGTCGCGCGAGGCCGCCCGCATGCGCTGGGCGGTCGTGACCAGCACGTGGTCGCCCGCCGCGTGGCCGAGCGTGTCGTTGATCTGCTTGAAGCGGTCGAGGTCGATCTGGATGACCGCCAGCCGCTCGCCCCGCCGCTCGGCCGACTTCAGCAGCGTGTCGAAATGGTCGCGCATGAAGATGCGGTTGTTGAGGCCGGTCAGCCCGTCATGCGCGGCGATGAAGGCCATGGCGTTGCGCGCCTCGACCAGCTCGCTAGTGCGGCGGCGGATCATGTCGGTCATCGGCCGGAAGATGAACAGGGCGATGATGCACAGGACCCCGATCATCGCGAAGAACAGGGTGCGGTGAAGCGTCAGCATCTGGTCGAGCAGCTTCAGCGAATCCGCGGCCAGATGCTCGCCGAGCGCCGTGTAGCCGTCGAGCGCGGCGCCCGCCACCGTGTCGTCGAGCAGCGCCCATTCGCTGCCCAGCCGATAGGCCCCGTCGGCGTTGTCCTCGCCGAAGCGCGCCTCGAGGACGGAGATGACGCGCCAGCTGTTGGCGGCGAGGTTGGAGGTGAAGTAGTCGAGATGGTGCGGGCCGCTGAACAGGATCGTGCGCACGGTCTGCGAGGCGAGCGAGGCGTCGCTCGTATGCATCGTCTCGAGGATGTTGTCGAAGTTCAGCTCGAACTGCCGCGTCGAGGCGCGCAATGAGACGATCAGCGGCCGCTGCAGCTCGGGCGTGGCCAGGCGCGCGGCGTTCGACAGGAAGACGATGCGCTGCGACAGCGTCTTCTGGGAATCGACCAGCGCCACCAGGGCGTCGTCGCGCTGGTGCGTCGCCATCATGTGCTGGAGGAGGAGGTAGGTCGCCAGCGCCATCGCCGCCACCAGCAGCAGCGCGCCCCAGTACGCGCTCCTGATGAACAGGATCAGTCTGTCAGCGCCGGAGCGCTGCCGGCTGGCCGATGTCATCAACGCCCCGTCCCCCGTCATTCGTCACCGACCACGTGCCCATGCAGAGGTTAAGAAGTGGAGAGGAACGGCGGGCGGCGGCGGGGCGTTCGGCTGCAATGGTTAGCAGCGCGTCTCCAGGCGGCGGCGAATCCGCGTGCACGGGCGGGCGACGCCCTGACGCGCCCGTGCGAATCCCTCTATGATCGCGGCATGGCCATCCGTCACCTCTCCGAGACCGTCATCAACCGCATCGCCGCCGGCGAGGTGATCGAGCGCCCGGCCAGCGTGGTCAAGGAGCTGGTCGAGAACGCGCTCGACGCGGGCGCGACGCGCGTCGAGATCGCCACGGCGGGCGGCGGGCTGTCCTTCATCCGCGTCGGCGACGACGGCTCGGGCATGAGCGCCGACGACCTCGCGCTCAGCATCGAGCGCCACTGCACCTCGAAGCTGACCGACGACATCGACGACATCCGCTCGCTCGGCTTCCGTGGCGAGGCGCTGCCGTCGATCGGCTCGGTCGGCAAGCTCTCGATCCGCTCGCGCACGGCCGACGCCGACACCGGCCACGAGATCGCCGTGACCGGCGGGCGCGTGGCGCCGGTGCGGCCGGTCGCCGCCAACCGCGGCACGCTGGTCGAGGTGCGCGACCTGTTCTTCGCAACGCCGGCGCGGCTGAAGTTCATGAAGGGCGAGCGCGCCGAGACGGGGGCGATCACCGAGGTGGTGCGGCGCATCGCCATCGCCTTTCCGGACGTGCGCTTCACGCTTTCCGGGACCGACCGCTCGACCCTCGACCTCGCCGCCTGCGACGGCCACGCCGACCGCGTCGCGCAGGTGATCGGGCGCGACTTCGCCGACAACGCCCTCGTCATCGAGGCCGAGCGAGAGGGCGTGCTGCTGTCGGGCTTCGCCTCGATCCCGTCGGGCAGCCGCGCCAACTCGCTGCACCAGTATCTCTCCGTCACCGGCCGCCCGGGGCGCGACCGCTGGCTGGCCGGCGCGCTGCGCGGGGCCTATGCCGACGTGCTGCCGCGCGACCGCCACGCCGTCGCGGCGCTGTTCCTGCGGCTCGACCCGGCGCTGGTCGATGTCAACGTGCACCCCGCCAAGGCGGACGTGCGCTTCCGCGATCCCGGGCTGGTGCGCGGGCTGATCGTCGGTGCCGGCCGCGAGGCGCCCGCCCGTTCCGGCATCCGTGCCGCGACGACCGGGGCGGCCGCCATGCTGTCGGCCTTCCGCCCGGGCGGGGTCGACGGCGGAGGCTGGAGCGAGCCCGCCCGGCCGTGGCAATCGGCCCCCCGCCC
>JAEZXF010000572.1 GCA_023419995.1 Pseudomonadota bacterium
GTCCACGAGGGCGAGGAAGGCCGCTGGCTGCTCCTGCACTGGTGGCTCGGCGGCGGCATCGCCGCCCGCCTGCTGTGGCGCGCCGACCGCGTTCCCGGCGCCGCCTTCGTCGAGGCCGACCCGCTGCTGATGGCCTGCGTGTGGGAGCTCGGCCTGATCGATTTCGAGCGGCGCGCCTGGATGCGCACCGTCATGTCCGGAAGGCCCGTTTCGGACTATATTGCCGACAGATTTTCCGGAGAGACCGTATGACGACCCGCATCGACCGCCGCTTCGACAAGCTCAGGGCCGAGGGCCGGCCGGCGCTCGTCACCTACATGATGGCCGGCGACCCGGACTACGCCACCTCGCTGCGGATCCTGCGGGCGCTGCCGGCGGCCGGCGCCGACGTGATCGAGCTTGGCATGCCGTTCTCCGACCCGATGGCCGACGGCCCGGCGATCCAGGCGGCGGGCCTGCGCGCGCTCAAGGGCGGGCAGACCGTGGCGCGCACGCTGGCGATGGCTGCCGAGTTCCGCAAGCAGGATGACGAGACCCCGATCGTCATGATGGGCTACTACAACCCGATCTACGTCTACGGCGTCGAGCGGTTCCTGGCCGACGCCCGGGCCTCGGGCATCGACGGGCTGATCGTGGTCGACCTGCCGCCGGAGATGGACGAGGAGCTGTGCGTGCCGGCGCTCAACGCCGGCATCAATTTCATCCGGCTGGCGACGCCGACCACCGACGACAGGCGCCTGCCGCGCGTGCTGATGAACACGTCGGGCTTCGTCTACTACGTGTCGATGACCGGCATCACCGGCTCGGCGCTGCCCGACACCAGCAAGGTCGGCACGGCGGTGGCGCGGATCAAGGCGCATACCGACCTCCCGGTCTGCGTCGGCTTCGGCGTCAAGACGGCCGCGCAGGCGCGCGCGATCGGCGCGTCGGCCGACGGCGTCGTGGTCGGCACCGCCATCGTCAACGCGGTCGCCAGCGTCATCGACCCCAGGGGCGGGCTGACCGCCGACCCGGCCGAGGCCGTGGCGACGCTGGTCGAGGGGCTGGCGCACGGCGTGCGCCGCGCTCGCCTCGCCCATGCCTGACCTGCCATGCCCCATCTGCCCGGGCGCGAGCTTGCCCGAGCCCGGAAGCGACACCATCTGAGCCGGACAGAAGAAGCGGAGAACGCCGATGAACTGGATCACCAACTACGTCCGCCCGAAGATCAACTCGATGTTCGGCCGCCGCGAGATGCCGGAGAACCTGTGGATCAAGGACCCGGAATCCGGGGAGATGGTGTTCCACAAGGACCTGGAGGAGAACCAGTGGGTCATCCCGTCCTCCGGCCACCACATGAAGATCTCGGCCAGGGAGCGGCTGAAGTTCTTCTTCGACGACGGCGCCTATGAGGCGATCGAGAACCCCAAGGTCGCGACCGACCCGCTGAAGTTCCGCGACGAGAAGCGCTACATCGACCGCCTGAAGGACAACCGCGCCAAGACCGGCATGGAGGACGCCGTCCTGTCCGCCACCGGCACGATCGAGGGCCTGCCCATCGTCGCCGTCGTGCAGGACTTCACCTTCATGGGCGGCTCGCTCGGCATGGCGGCCGGCGACGCCATCATCAAGGGCTTCGAGACCGCGGTGGCGCTCAGGCGGCCGCTGGTGCTGTTCTCGGCCTCCGGCGGCGCGCGCATGCAGGAAGGCATCCTGTCGCTGATGCAGCTCGCCCGCACCACCGTCGCCGTCGACCGGCTGAAGGAGGCGGGCCTGCCCTACGTCGTGGTGCTGACCAACCCGACCACGGGCGGCGTGACCGCCTCCTACGCCATGCTCGGCGACGTGCACATCGCCGAGCCCGGCGCGGTGATCGGCTTCGCCGGCGCGCGCGTCATCGAGCAGACGATCCGCGAGAAGCTGCCCGAGGGCTTCCAGCGCTCCGAATACCTGATGGAGCACGGCATGGTCGACATGGTGGTGTCGCGGCTCGAGATGAAGGAGACCGTGGCGCGGCTGCTCAAGATCCTGGTCAAGGAGAAGCCGGCGGCGGCCGAGCCGCTGCCCCCCATGCCCGAACCAGCCGCCGAGAGCCAGCCGGCGGCCTGACGCTGCCCCAACGGCGGGATCGGAGCGGGTCGCCATGACATCCAGCACACGGGCGGCGGACGCCGCCATCGGGCGGCTGATGGCCCTTCACCCCAAGGGCTACGACCTGTCGCTCGACCGGATCGGCCGCCTGCTCGAGCGGCTCGGCAACCCGCACGAGCGCATGCCGCCGGTGATCCACATCGCCGGCACCAACGGCAAGGGCTCGGCGGCCGCGTTCTCGCGCGCCCTGCTCGAGGCCTCGGGCCGCATCTGCCACGTCCACACCTCGCCGCACCTCGTCAACTGGCACGAGCGCTTCCGCCTTGCGGCCGAGGGCGGCGGCAGGCTGGTCGAGGACGCGGTGCTGACCGAGGCGATCGAGCGCGTGGCCGAGGCCAATCGCGGCGAGATCATCACCGTGTTCGAGATCCTGACGGCGGCGATGTTCGTGCTGTTCTCGGAGCACCCGGCCGACGCCGCCATCGTCGAGGTCGGGCTCGGCGGCCGCTTCGACGCCACCAACGTCATCGCAAGGCCGGCCACCAGCCTGGTCATGCCGATCTCGCTCGACCACGAGGCGTGGCTGGGCGACCGGGTCGAGCTGATCGCCGCCGAGAAGGCCGGCATCATCAAGCCGGGCCGCCCGGTGGTGATCGGCGCGCAGGAGCACGACGCGGCGCGCGACGTGCTGATCGACACGGCGGAGCGGCTGTCCTGCCCGCTCCTCGTCTACGGCCAGGACTTCATCGCCTTCGAGGAGAACGGCCGGCTCGTCTACCAGGACGAGGGCGGGCTTTTCGACCTGCCGCTGCCGCGCCTGCCGGGCCGGCACCAGTACGCCAACGCGGCTGCGGCCATCGCCGCGGTCAAGGCGGCAGGCTTCGACGTCGGCCAGCGCGCGGCCGAGCGCGCCATGGCGCGCGTCGACTGGCCGGGGCGGATGCTGAAGCTGAGCGCGGGCAGGCTGGTCGGGCTCGCGCCCGAGGGGGCCGAGATCTGGATCGACGGCGGGCACAATCCCGGCGCCGGCGCCGTGGTCGCCGAGGCGCTCGCCAACGAGGAGGATCGCCGGCCGCTGCCGCTGATCATGATCGCCGGCATGATCAACACCAAGGACCAGACCGGCTATTTCCGCAACTTCGCCGGCATGGCGCGCCACGTCCTCACCGTGCCGGTCAACGACAGTGACGCCGGCGTGGCCAACGACGAGCTCGCGGCCCGGGCGGAAGCGGCCGGCCTGTCGGCCGAGCCGGTCGCCTCGGTCGAGAACGCGCTGATGCTGCTGCGCGACGGCTGGGACCGCGCGGGCGAGCCGCCGCGGATCCTGATCTCCGGCTCGCTCTATCTCGTCGGCGAGGTGCTGCGGAAGAACGGTACGCCGCCGCAATAGCCTGAAAGCACGATCGCCCGAAAGCAAAAGCCCGGCGCGAGGCCGGGCTTTGCGATTTCGGACGCGCGGGGCAGGCGGGTCAGGCGACCGCGCCGCCGATCCACGCCGAAAGCGCGGTCTTGGGGGCCGCGCCCACCTTGGTGTCGGCGACGGCGCCGTCCTTGAACAGCATCAGCGTCGGGATCGAGCGCACGCCGTACTGAGCGGCCAGCTCCGGGTTCTCGTCGATGTTGAGCTTGGCGATCTTCACCTTGCCGGCATACTCGGCCGAAAGCTCCTCGAGCGCCGGGGCAATCATCTTGCACGGGCCGCACCACTCGGCCCAGAAATCCACCACCACGGGCTCGGCCGCCTGCAGGACATCGGCCTGGAAGCTGTTGTTGGTGACGGTGACGGTGGCCATGGCGAAAAACTCCTCGAGATCGGTTCGGCCGCGCATGTGGGGCGCGGGGCCGGAAAGTTCAAGCGCCTGTTGTGTCACGTCGCCGTGAGTCGGGCAAGCCGAGCGCGACGAGGGCCCGGTCGAGCGCATCGCCGTCGAGCGGCAGCAGCAGCGCCGCCTCGGTGTAGACCAGCGCGGCGCGGATCGCCCGCCCCGGATAGAGCGGGCCGAGCAGCGCGGCGTAGAGCGCCATCTGCGCCACGTGCGACGGCGGGATGCCGGCCGCGTCGCGCGGCGGCGGGCGGTTGGTCTTGAAATCGACCACCAGCACCGCGTCGCCGGTGACGGCGAGCCGGTCGATCTTGCCGGAGACGGCGCGGGCCGCGCCGCCGACCTCGACCGTGCCCATGATCGCCACCTCGGCGCGCGAGCCGGGCGCGAAGATCGGCGCGAAGGCCGCATCCTCCAGCACCCGCTCGACCGAGCGCCACACCCGCTCCCGCTCGCCGTCCGGCCATGCCGCGCCGATGCGGCCGAGATAGCGCAGCGCCGCGGCCTCGCGCGTTTCGGGCGCCACGCCCGGAAGCGTCTGGAGCAGGCGGTGCACGGC
>JAEZXF010000029.1 GCA_023419995.1 Pseudomonadota bacterium
GTGTTGATCGAGGCGGTGGCCGAGCGGGTGAAGACGATCTCGTCGACGCTCGGCGCGTTGAGGAAGCGGCGCACCGTCTCGCGCGCGCGCTCATAGGCGTCGGTCGCCGCGTTCGACAGGAAATGCAGGCCGCGATGGACGTTGGCGTATTCGTGGGAATAGGCGTGGGCGACCGTGTCGATCACGACCTGCGGCTTCTGCGCCGACGCGCCGTTGTCGAGATAGACCAGCGGCTTGCCGTGGCCGGTGCGCGACAGGATCGGGAAATCCCGTCGCACCGCCTCGACGTCATAAGCGGCATGCTCCACGATCTGGTCCATCTGCGCCACCGATCATCCGTGCGTGGCGAACCACTGGTCGAGCTTTTCCTCGAGCGCCGCGACCAGCGCCTCGTCCTCCAGCTCCTCGACGATCTCGGCGAGGAACGCCTTGATCAGGAGCCCCCGCGCCTGCTTCTCGTCGACGCCGCGCGCCATCAGGTAGAACAGGTGGTCCCGGTCGATCTCCGTCACCGTCGCGCCATGGCCGCAAGCCACGTCGTCGGCGAAGATCTCCAGTTCCGGCTTGGTCGAGAACTCGGCGTCGTCCGACAGAAGCAGCGTGTTGCAGGCCATGCGCGCGTCGGTCTTCTGGGCGATCTGGGCGACCCTGATCTGGCCCTGGAACACGCCGTGCGCCTTGCCGGTCGCGACGTTGCGGACGATCTCGGTCGAGGTGGTGTGCGGCGCGGAGTGCTCGAGCACCATGGTCACGTCGCAATGGGTCTCGCCGCCGAGCAGGTTGACGCCGCGAAGCTGGAAATCGGCGCCTTCCTCGGCGGCGTCGACCCGCACTTCCTGGCGGACGAGCTTCGACCCGGCGTTCATGATGAACAGCGTCAGCTTCGAGTCCTTGCCCAGCCTCGCGTTGAACTGGCCGAGATGGGTCGCCGTCTCAGCCTGCTCCTGGACCAGGACCCAGACGACCTCGGCGCCCTCGCCCATGTCCAGCGACGAGACCGAGCTGACGAGCGCCGCGCCCGAGCCGCCCTGCCGCTCGACGATGGTCGCCTTCGCGCCCGCGCCGACCTTGACCGGGAAGCGGGCATGCACCTGGCCGCCGGCCTGAAGGTTCTGCAGCTCGATCGGGGCCGAGACCTCGGCGCCGTCGGCGATCGTCAGGCCGAAGCCATCGGAGGCGAAGGCGGCGCTGATCGCGCCGATGGCGTCGTCGCCGTCGGCGGGCGCCCTGGCGGCGCGCGCGTCACCGGCGATCAGCAGCGCGCAGAACGGCGTGACCTCGACGCCCTCGATCCGCGGCGCGGACGCCGCGATGCCGTTGGCGACGCGCAGCACCGGGGAGCCGTCGATCAGCGCCCTCGGGCCCTCCGGCTTGGCGGAGGGGTCGAAGGCGGGCACGGAGGAAAGGAGCCGGCGCAGGTCGGTGTAGTGCCACGCCTCGATGCGGCGGGTGGGAAGACCCGCCTTCAGCCGCTCGGCGGCGGCATCACGGCGCAGGGCGACGTTGGCGTCGCCGGGAAATTCCGAGACGCGTTCCGCGAACGCCTCGACCAGGGCGGTCTCGGCGGGCGTCAGCGTCGGGGCGGCATGGACGTTCATCGCATTCTCCCTCAGGCCGCCTCGCCGATCACGCCGGCATAGCCCTCGCGCTCGAGGTCGAGGGCAAGGCTCTTGTCGCCCGACTTGATGACCTGGCCGCGATAGAGCACGTGCACGCTGTCCGGCACGATGTGTTCGAGCAGGCGCTGGTAGTGGGTGATGACCAGGAAGGCGCGATCGGGCGAGCGCAGCGCGTTGACGCCGTCCGACACGATCTTGAGCGCGTCGATGTCGAGGCCGGAATCGGTCTCGTCGAGCACGCACAGCTTCGGCTGCAGGAGCTTCATCTGCAGGATCTCGGCGCGCTTCTTCTCGCCGCCGGAGAAGCCGACGTTGAGCGGGCGCTTCAGCATGTCCATGTCGATCGAGAGCGAGGCGGCGGCCTCCTTCACGCGCTTGAGGAACTCGGGAATCTTGAGCTCCTCCTCGCCGCGCGCCTTGCGCTGGGCGTTCATCGCCACCTTCAGGAACTCCATCGTCGGCACGCCCGGTATCTCCATCGGATACTGGAAGGCGAGGAAGATGCCGGAAGCGGCGCGCTCGGCCGGGTCCATCTCGAGGATCGACTCGCCGTTGTAGAGGATGTCGCCCTCGGTGACCTCGTAGTCCTCGCGGCCGGCGAGGATGTAGCTGAGCGTCGACTTGCCGGAGCCGTTCGGCCCCATGATGGCGGCGACCTCGCCGGGCTTCACGGTCAGGTTCAGGCCGCGGATGATCTCGGTGCCGTCCTCGGCGATGCGGGCGTGCAGGTTCTTGATCTCAAGCATTGTCGTCTATCCCGGATTTACGTGTAGCTGCGCGTGTCGCGCAATTCGTAGTGTTGCGAGCGCTCGTCGAAGCGCTTCAGGATCTTGCGGGCCTCGGCGGGCACGTAGCAGGCCTCGTAGTCGTCTCCGACGAAGGCCCTGACGCTGTCGAGGTTCTCGAACTCCATGACGGTGATGAACTCGACCTCGTCGGCGAGCGGGCGCCGCAGCACCTCGATGCGGCGGAAGCCGGGGATCGCCTTGCCCTCGATGCCCTGTATCACCTCGGCCCGCAGCAGCGCCTCGTAGTCGTCAGCGCGCTCCGGCGTGGTGTAGCCGTGCCAGATGCGCTTGATCATCCGACGCTGCCCTCCAGGCTGATGCCGATCAGCTTCTGGGCCTCAACGGCGAACTCCATCGGCAGCTCCTGGATGACTTCCTTGACGAAGCCGTTGACGATCAGCGCGATCGCCTCCTCCTCCGGGATGCCGCGCTGCATGACGTAGAACTTCTGGTCCTCGGAGATCTTCGAGGTGGTGGCCTCGTGCTCGATCTGCGCCGACGAGTTCTTGGCCTCGATGTAGGGCACGGTATGCGCGCCGCACTCGTTGCCGATCAGCAGCGAGTCGCAGTTGGTGAAGTTGCGCGCGCCCTCGGCCCGGCGGTGCACCGAGACCTGGCCGCGATAGGTGTTCTGCGAGTTACCGGCCGAGTTGCCCTTGGAGATGATGCGGCTCGACGTGTTCTTGCCGAGATGGATCATCTTGGTGCCGCTGTCGATCTGCTGGTGGCCGTTCGACACGGCGATCGAGTAGAACTCGCCGCGGGAATTGTCGCCGCGCAGGATGCAGGACGGGTACTTCCAGGTGATCGCCGAGCCGGTCTCGACCTGCGTCCACGAAATCTTCGAGTTCCTGCCGCGGCAGTCGCCGCGCTTGGTCACGAAGTTGTAGATGCCGCCCTTGCCCTCGGCGTCGCCCGGATACCAGTTCTGCACCGTCGAGTACTTGATCTCGGCGTCGTCGAGCGCGACCAGCTCGACCACGGCGGCGTGGAGCTGGTTCTCGTCGCGCTGCGGCGCGGTGCAACCCTCGAGATAGGAGACGTAGGCCCCCTCCTCGGCGATGATGAGCGTGCGCTCGAACTGGCCGGTGTTCTTCTCGTTGATGCGGAAGTAGGTCGACAGCTCCATCGGGCAGCGCACGCCCTTGGGCACGAACACGAACGAGCCGTCGGTGAACACCGCCGAGTTGAGCGTGGCGTAGTAGTTGTCGGTCGTGGGCACCACGGAGCCGAGATACTTCTTGACCAGCTCGGGATGCTCGCGGATCGCCTCCGAGATGGAGCAGAAGATGACGCCGGCCTTGGCCAGCTCTTCCTTGAAGGTGGTGACGACGGAGACGGAATCGAACACCGCGTCGACCGCGACCCGGCCCGAGGCGTAGACATTGTCATTGGCGCCGTCGCCGTTCTTGTCCTTCTGGACACCGGCGAGGATCTCCTGCTCGACGAGCGGGATGCCGAGCTTCTCATAGACGCGCAGCAGCTCGGGATCGACCTCGTCCAGCGACTTCGGCCCGCTCTGGTTCTTCGGCGCGGCGTAGTAGTGGATGTCCTGGAAGGCGATCTTCGGGTACGACACGCGCGCCCAGGTCGGCTCCTCCAGCGTCAGCCAGCGCCGGAAGGCGTTGAGACGCCATTCGAGCATCCATTCCGGCTCGCTCTTCTTCTCGGAGATGAAGCGGATGATGTCTTCGTTGAGCCCCTTCGGGGCCTTGTCGGTCTCGATATGGGTCTCGAAACCGTACTTGTACTGGTCCACGTCGATCTTGCGGACCTGCTCGATCGTTTCCTGCACAGCAGGCATCGGCGCTCTCCATCCTCGCCGGGTTCAAGGTCCGGCAGTTGTCGAAATCGCATATGGCCGCGTCTACGCGGTATGCGGTCTATGTAGTGTGTGCGCTCCGGAAATGCACCCGCTCGGGATGGGATTTCGTGTCGCACAACCAGCTCCGGACCGACGCCCGGAATTTCTCGTCTCCTATGCCGCTGCCGCGCTCGGCGCGCGCCGCGCCACGTGGGCTGACAGCGCGGTCCGAAAGGCAGCGAGTTCGGCTTGCCCCGTCTCGCACCCGATCGAGACGCGCAGGGCGCCGGCACTTTCGCCGAAGCCCATCGCCTTCAGCACATGGCTGGAGCCGACC
>JAEZXF010000074.1 GCA_023419995.1 Pseudomonadota bacterium
ATGCATCACCGCGATGGCGTCGGACATCTCGAACAGCTCGTCGAGGTCCTGGCTGATGACCAGAACGGCCGAGCCGGCGCGGGCGAGGTCGATCAGCGCTTGGCGGATGCGCGCGGCGGCGCCCGCGTCGACGCCCCAGGTCGGCTGGTTGACCACCATCACCGCCGGCTTGCGGTCGAGCTCGCGCCCGATGATGAACTTCTGCAGGTTGCCGCCCGACAGCGATGCCGCCTCCGGGTCCTCCTGCGCT
Source organism: Pseudomonadota bacterium (assembly GCA_023419995.1). GTDB lineage: Bacteria > Pseudomonadota > Alphaproteobacteria > Rhizobiales > Rhizobiaceae > Aerobium. Next base: position 251 of record JAEZXF010000074.1, read on the forward strand.
CTTGCGCACGTCCATCTCCTTGACGATGCGCCGCGCCGCACTGGCGATCACACCGGTGCGGATCACGCCCAGCAGGCCGAGAAACGCCCTGGCGTCGGTGCGGAAGCGCGACAGGAGCAGGTTGTCCGAGAGCTTCATGTTGGGGGCCGCGCCGTGGCCCAGCCGCTCCTCCGGCACGAAGGCCGCGCCGAGAAGCCGCCGGCCGGAGATGTCGAGCCGCCCGGCGTCCCGGCCGCGCATGCGCACCACCGCGCCGTCGCGCTGCACCGCCTCGCCGGACACCGCCTCGAAGAACTCGCCCTGCCCGTTGCCGGCGACGCCGGCGATGCCCACCACCTCGCCGGCGTGGACGGTGAGCCAGATGTCGCGCAGCGGGATCGAGAAGGGCCCGGCCGGCGGCCGCGACAGGCCGCGGACCTCCAGCAGCGTCTCGCGCTGGCCGGCGTCGGCCGGCGTCTCGCGCACGATCGCCTGGACGTCGGTGCCGACCATCATGCGCGCCAGCGAGGCGGCGGTCTCCTTGCGCGGGTCGCAATGGCCGACCACCTTGCCGTGGCGCAGGACGGTGGCGCGGTCGCACAGCCGCTTCACCTCCTCCAGCCGGTGCGAGATGTAGAGGATCGACTTGCCCTCGTCGCGCAGGCGCTCCAGCGTCTCGAACAGCTTGTCGGCCTCCTGCGGCGTCAGCACCGAGGTCGGCTCGTCGAGGATGATGAGCTCCGGCGTCTGCAGCAGGCAGCGGATGATCTCGATGCGCTGGCGCTCGCCGACCGAAAGGTCGCCGACCAGCGCGTAGGGGTCGAGCGGCAGGCCGTAGGCGGCCGAGAGCTGCCGCGCCTTCTCCGCGATCTCGATGATCTGCGTGCCGTCGTCGAGCGACAGCAGGATGTTCTCCGCCGAGGTCAGCGCCTCGAACAGCGAGAAGTGCTGGAACACCATGCCGATGCCGAGCTTGCGCGCATGGCCCGGACTCTTGATCGCCACCTTGTCGCCGTTCCACAGGATGTCGCCGGAGGCCGGCTCCAGCGAGCCGAACAGCATCTTGACGAAGGTGGACTTGCCGGCCCCGTTCTCGCCGAGAAGCGCGTGTATCTCGCCCTTCCCGATCGTCAGGTCGACACCGTCGCACGCCCTGAGCTGGCCGAATACCTTTGTGAGGCCCCGGACCTCGAGCAGAGGGGGGGCGCCTGTGTCGCGCTTGTCGCTCACCGTATCTCCCGGTTCGTGTTCGAACCCGTTGTGTTCCCAAGGTCATGGTAGGCGTGGCTTTCGCCAAGCGCAAACCTCTGCCTGCCTTGAAAATGCTGCAACTCTTTCAACACAGATCCATGCAATCGCCGGCTTGCCGAAGCCGGCGATCGCGCGATGGCCGTCAGGGAATGAGGACCGTGGTACCCGTGGTCTTGCGGCCCTCGAGGTCGGCATGCGCCTGTCCCGCATCCGCCAGCGCATAGCGCTGGTTGATCCGGATCTTCACCGCGCCGGAGCGCACCACGTCGAACAGCGCCGCCGCGCTCTCCTCCAGCTCGGCGCGCGAGGCGATGTAGGCGAAGAGCGTCGGCCGCGTGAGATACAGCGAGCCCTTTTGCGACAGGATGCCGAGATTGAACGGCGGCACCGCGCCCGAGGACTGGCCGAACGAGACGAGCATGCCGCGCGGGCGCAGGCAGTCGAGCGAGCCCTCGAAGGTGTCCCGGCCGACGGAATCGTAGACCACGTCGCACTTCCTGCCGCCGGTGATCTCGGCGACGGCCTTGACGAAGTCGGTCTCGCGGTAGTTGACGACATGGGCGTAGCCGTGCGCTCGGGCGAGCTCCGCCTTCTCGGCAGACCCGACCGTGCCGATGACGTCGACGCCGAGGTGCTTCGCCCACTGGCCGAAGATCAGCCCGACGCCGCCGGCGGCCGCATGGTAGAGCACGTTGTCGCCCGGCTTGACGGCAAAGGTGCGCCGCAGAAGGTACTCGGCCGTCATGCCCTTGAGCATCATGCCGGCGGCTTCCTCGTCGGAAACGCCGTCGGGGATCTTCACCAGCCGCTCGGCGGGCATCACCCGCTCCTCGGCATAGGAGCCCGGCGCGCCGGCATAGGCGACGCGGTCGCCCGCCTTCAGGCCGGTCACGCCTTCGCCGAGCTCGACGACCACGCCGGCCGCCTCGCCGCCGGGCGTCATCGGCAGCCCGTTGGGCGCCGGGTAGAGGCCGGTGCGGAAATAGGTGTCGATGAAGTTCAGGCCGATGGCGGTGTGGCGCAGGAGGACCTCGCCCCTGCCCGGCCTGCCCGGGTCGATCTCCTCGTAGCGCAGAACCTCCGGCCCGCCATGCTCGTGGATGCGTATCGCCTTCGCCATGTCATTCCTTCTTCAGTCCGAGTGTCGGGAAAAGCTGCATAACCCCGCCGATGGCAAACAGGTAGACCGACGTGACGCCTATGCCCACCTGAACGACGAGCGACGCCTCCATGTCCTGCAGGAGCGCGACGATGCCGAGGGCGCACCAGGCCAGGAACACGCCGAGATTGAGCGTGCGCAGCCGCTTCACCCGCACGGGATGGAGGAAGTAGACCGGCACGAACGACAGGAACGCCGCCACCACCACCACGGCGAACGAGGTCCACTCGCCGGTCTGGACGACGAACAGGGTGAACACCAGCATGTTCCACACCACGGGGAACCCCTTGAAGAAGTTCTCCTTCGTCTTCATGCCGGTGTCGGCATAGTAGATCGCACTGGAGACGACGATGATCGCCGCCGACAGGAACGACAGCCCCTCGCCCATGAAGCCGCTCTGGTAGAGCGCGAAGGCGGGAATCAGCACGTAGGTGACGTAGTCGATGATGTTGTCGAGCAGCTCGCCCGACCAGGTGGGCAGCACTTCCTTGACCTCGAGCTTGCGCGCGATCGGTCCGTCGATGCCGTCGACGAACAGCGCCAGCCCCAGCCACAGGAACATCGCCGTCCACTGCTTCTCGGCAGCGGCCACCAGCGACAGGAAGGCGAGGAACGAGCCCGACGCCGTGAGGAGATGCACGGAGAAGGCGCGCGCCTGCGGCCATGTCACCTTCTTCTTCGGTCGCGGAATACGGTCGGCCAGCTTCCGCTTCGATGAGGTCGCGCCGCTCACAGCCGGCGCCGGCTCAGCTTGCTGTTTTTCCAAAGCACCGGCTCACCCTTTGTCCCGATACGCCGAAGTTCCTTCCGGATCCGAAGTCCCTCGCGGAAACGCCGAAACTACAGGCAGGGCAACCGGCCGCACAAGCTCTAACCGCATGCGATCCTCCACAAATGCCGCCCGCGCGGAGGCCGCGGCGGGGTGGGGCGATGCGCCATGTTGATCGCCCGGGGTCACCGGGCCTATATCCGGTCGCGAGGCAATGCCGCCACAGCCCCGGAGGCCCCATGACCATCGAGACCGACATCGTCGTCGCCGGCACCGGCCCGGCAGGGCTCACGGCCGCGCTGTCCTTGGCGCAGGCGGGTTTCCGGGTCGCGCTCGTCGGCCCGCAGGTCACGACCGGCGACCGGCGCACGACCGCGCTGATGAAGCCCTCGCTCGACTTCCTCGACCGCCTCGGCCTGCTCGACGCGATCCGGCCGCAGGCCGCGCCGCTGCGCGCCATGCGCATCGCCGACGCCACGGCGCGGCTCCTGCGCAGCCCGACCGTCACCTTCCGCGCCGCCGAGATCGGCGCGGACATGTTCGGCATGAACATCCCGAACGCACACCTGAACGCGGTCCTCGATCGCGCCGTCCGGGAGACGCCGGCGATCCGCGTCCTCCCCTCGCTGGTCCGGGCATGGAAGCCGGGCGCGGACGTCATCGAGGCCGAGCTGGAGAGCGGCGAGACGGTGACCGCCAGGCTCGCCGCCGCCGCCGACGGCCGCCGCTCGCCGGCCCGCGACGCCGCCGGCATCTCGGTCCGGTTCTGGGAGGCGGGACAGTCGGCGCTGGTGATGAACTTCGCCCATGCCCGACCGCACGACGACACCTCGACCGAGTTCCACACCGAGGACGGGCCGTTCACGCAGGTTCCCCTGCCCGGCCGGCGCTCCAGCCTCGTCTGGGTGACGCGCCGCCGCCGCGCCGAGGAGCTGTCCGCCCTCTCCGAGACCGAGCTGTCCCGTCTGGTCGAGGAGCGGATGCAGTCCATGCTCGGCCGGGTCGAGGTCGAGCCGGGCCGGCAGGTCTATCCGCTGGCGTCGGCGCTGCCGCGCCGCTTCGCCGACAAGCGCGTGGCGCTGGTGGGCGAGGCCGCCCACATCTTCCCGCCCATCGGCGCGCAGGGCCTCAACCTCGGCATCCGCGACGTCGAGGACCTGACGAAGGTGGCGTTGCGGTTTGCCGGCGAC
>JAEZXF010000167.1 GCA_023419995.1 Pseudomonadota bacterium
GGCGCTCGGCACGCGCCACGCGGCCGTCCACTGCGCCGAGGGCGACATCGCCGCCGTCTTCCCCGACGTGATCCGCTTCACCGAGCGGCCGATCCTGCGCACCGCGCCCGCGCCGCTCTACAAGCTCTCCGGCCTGGTGCGCGCGGAAGGACTGAAGGTGGTGCTGACCGGCGAGGGCGCCGACGAGGTGTTCGCCGGCTACGACATCTTCAAGGAGGCGCGGGTGCGCCGCTTCTGCGGCCGCCGGCCCGGCTCGCGCATCCGGCCGCACCTGTTCCGCAAGCTCTATCCCTACCTGCCCGGCCTGCAGCAGCAGTCGGCCGAGTATCTCGCCGCCTTCTTCGGCGCCGGCAACGACCCGCTCGACGATCCGCTGTTCTCGCATCGGCCGCGCCTGCGCGGCACGGCGGCGGCGAAGCTGTTCTTCTCGCCCGATCTGCGCGCCGCCCTCGCCGGCTATGACGCGGCCGAGGAGATGGCGGGCCTGCTGCCCGACGCCTTCCACCGCTGGCACCCGCTGCATCAGGCGCAGTACCTGGAAAGCCGCTTCCTGCTGCCGGGCTACATCCTGTCGAGCCAGGGCGACCGCATGGCCATGGCCCACGGCATCGAAGGCCGCTTCCCCTTCCTCGACCACCGGCTGGTCGAGTTCGCCGCCGGGCTGCCGCCGGAGATGAAGCTGAAGGGCCTGACGGAGAAGCACATCCTGCGCGAGGCGACGAAGGACATCCTGCCGCCGTCGATCGGCAACCGGCCGAAGCAGCCCTATCGCGCGCCCGACAGCGCCTCGTTCACCGGCGCAGGCGCGCTCGACTATGTCGGCAGGGCGCTGGGCGAGGAGCGCGTCGCCGCCGCCGGCCTGTTCAACCCCAAGGCCGTCGCCAAGCTCGCCGCCAAATGCGCCGCCGGCCAGGCCACCGGCTTCCGCGACAACGCCGCCTTCGTCGGCGTGCTGTCGACGCAGCTGTGGATCGAGACATTCGCCGCCGCCGGCGCGGGCGTCGCCAAGGCGACCGTCCAGGCGGCCTGACAACCGGAACGAAAGGAACCCGAAATGAGCGAAGCCATCAAGAACGACGTCCGTGCCTTCATCGTCGAGAACTTCCTGTTCGGCGACGCCGCGCAGGCGCCCGCCGACGACGCGTCGCTGATCGAGAACGACGTCATCGACTCGACCGGCGTCCTCGAGCTCGTCGCCTTCATCGAGGAGCGCTTCGGCGTGGTGATGGCCGATGCCGACATCGTGCCGGCCAACCTCGACTCGCTCGACCGCATCGCCGCCTTCGTCACCGTGAAGTCGCCTTCGGCGGTGGCCGCCGAGTAGCGGAGAAACCTCATGAGGATCGAACGGACCCTGAGCGACAACGCCCGGCTGCGCGGCGGCAAGACGGCGCTGGTCGCCGGCGGACGGCGCTTCACCTATGCCGAGCTGGACGATCTCAGCGACCGGCTCGCCGCGGCGTTGCGCGACGCCGGCGTCGAGCGCGACGACCGCGTTCTGGTCTTCATGGACAATTGCTGGGAGGCGGTGGTCTCGATCTTCGCCGTCCTCAAGGCCGGCGCGACCTTCAGCCCGATCAACGCCTCCACCAAGGCCGACAAGCTCGCCTACATCATCGGCGACTGCGAGCCCGCCGCAGTGCTGACGCAGGCGAAGCTGGCGCCGGCGGTGGCCGAGGCGCGCGCCATGGCCGGCGCGGAGCTGTTCGTCGCCGCGACGGCGGCCGCGAACGGCACGACACCGCAGGGCTTCGCCTCGTTCGCGGAATGCCTCCAGGCCCCGCGCCAGCCGGTTGCCCATGGTGGCATCGACGTCGACCTCGCCATGCTGATCTACACCTCGGGCTCGACCGGCCGGCCCAAGGGCGTGATGATGACCCACCGCAACGTCGACGCGGCGGCCGATTCCATCACCACCTATGTCGAGAACCGCGAGGACGACGTCATCCTCAACGTGCTGCCGCTCGCCTTCGACTACGGGCTCTACCAGCTCCTGATGTCGATGCGCATGGGCGCGACGCTGGTGCTGGAGAAATCCTTCGCCTTCCCGCAGGCAATCTTCGAGCGCATCCGCGAGGAAGGCGTCACCGGCTTCCCGCTGGTGCCGACCATGGCCGCGATGATCCTGCAGATGCGCGACCTCGAGCCCGGCTTCCTGCCGTCGCTGCGCTACCTCACCAACACCGCCGCCGCCCTGCCGCCGCCGCACATTGCGCGGCTGCGCGAGCTGTTCCCCGGCGCGCGCCTCTATTCGATGTACGGGCTGACCGAGTGCAAGCGCTGCACCTACCTGCCGCCGGCCGAGCTCGACCGCCGGCCCGGCTCGGTCGGCATCGCCATTCCCAACACCGAGGCGTTCGTGGTCGACGACGAGGGCAGGCAGGTAGCCCCCGGCGTCTCGGGCGCGCTCGTCATCCGCGGCCCGCACGTGATGCAGGGCTACTGGCGCAACCACGAGGCGACGGCGAAGATGCTGCGGCCGGGCCGCAACCCATGGGAGAAGGTGCTCCACACCGGCGACCTCTTCCGTACCGACGACGAGGGCTTCCTCTACTTCGTCGGCCGCAAGGACGACATCATCAAGACGCGCGGCGAGAAGGTCGCGCCGAAGGAGGTCGAGGCGGTGCTGCACGCCCATCCCGGCATCGCCGAGGCCGTCGTCGTCGGCGTGCCCGATCCGGTGCTGGGCCATGCCATCGGCGCGCTGGTCATCCGTGCCGATCCGGCGCTGACGGAAAAGGACGTGATCCGCCACTGCGCGGCCCATCTCGAGGATTTCATGGTGCCGAAGATCGTCGAATTCCGCACCGAACTGCCCAAGACCGACACCGGCAAGGTCAGCCGCAGGCTGGCCGCGGAGACCGTGGAGCCCGCCGAATGAACATCCGCCCCGCCCATTCCGCCGCCTTTTCCGCCGAGACGCTGGCGATCGACGACGCCGCCGAGGTCGAGCGCATCGTCGCCGCGCTGCGCGCCCAGCTTCGCGCGATGAAGAAGCGCGGCCTCGTGCTCGGCCTGTCGGGCGGCATCGATTCCAGCGTGTCGCTGGCGCTCGCCGTCCGCGCCGTCGGCGCGCAGAACGTCTTCGGCCTGTTCATGCCGGAGAACGATTCCGACCCCGAGAGCCTGCGCCTCGGCCGGCTGGTCGCGGACACCTTCGGCGTCGACGCGGCGGTCGAGGACATCGGCCCCTCGCTGAAGGCGATGGGCTGCTACGAGCGCCGCGACGCCTTCATCCGCGAGCTGGTGCCGGACTACGGGCCGGGCTGGGCGTCGAAGATCGTCATCGCCAACGCGCTCGAGGGCGACGGCTACAACATCTCCTCGCTGGTGGTGCAGGACCCCGAAGGCAGGCAGCAGAAGCTGCGCATGCCGCCGCCGGTCTATCTCGGCATCGTCGCCGCCACCAACATGAAGCAGCGCACCCGCAAGCAGATGGAATACTACCACGCCGACCGGCTCAACTTCGCCGTCATCGGCACGCCGAACCGGCTGGAGTACGACCAGGGCTTCTTCGTCAAGAACGGCGACGGCGCGGCCGACGTCAAGCCGATCGCCCATCTCTACAAGAGCCAGGTCTACGCGCTCGCCGCCCATCTCGGCGTGCCGGAGGAGATCCGCCGTCGTCCGCCGACGACCGACACCTACTCGCTGGAGCAGACGCAGGAGGAGTTCTACTTCTCCCTGCCCTACGACCGCATGGATCTGTGCCTCTACGGCCTGAACAACGGCGTGCTGGCCGCCGACGTCGCCGCCGCGGCGGGGCTGACCGGGGTGCAGGTCGAGCGCGTGTGGGCCGACATCACGGCCAAGCGCAAGGCCACGCGCTACCTGCATCTGGGGCCGCAGCTCGTGCAGCCGGTCGGGGAAATCGCCGGCTGACGACTCAGTCGAACGCGCCGCCGATCAGGCGGCTCCAGTGCTCGCCGGCAATCCCGTTCAGGAAGATTTCGCCGTCGCGGCAGGCGCGTACGATCTCCGCGTCGCGCGAATGGACGACGGTCGACGCGACATGGGTGAAGGCGATGCGCCGGCCGAGCATCGCCTCGAGCAGCGCCGGCTGGGTGCGTCCGCGCAGGCCGGCCGCTCCTCTCGCCGCCGCGTCGCCGATCAGGCAGTCGATCACCGCGCCGGCCTGTCCCGGCAGGGCGAGCACCTGCAGCACGCGCGCGATGCGTCCTGGCCGCACGTGATAGGCGAAGGCGCCGACCGGCTTGCCGCCGCGCGCATGGACGCCGGCGAAGACGATCTCGCCGAAAACGGGCTTCGTCTCCGCATCCGCGAGGACGGCATCGAGCTGGCCTTCTGCCCAGTCGGGCCGGAGGGAGAACTGCGCCGTCAGCGGCTCGACCAGCGCGGCGAAGCCGGCCCGGTCTATCTGCGAGACGGCGAGCCCGCCCTGCACGGGCCAGTCCGCCGGCACGCCCGACCAGCGCAGGTCGCCGCGCCCCATGCGCCGCCGCGCCAGCCGGTCGAGGCCGCGGGCGAGCGGCGAAAGGAGCCGCATCGCGCCGAGTCGCTCGGCGGCGACGTCGAGCGTGAACGAGCCCGGCCGGATCAGGCGAACCCAGTCGAGGCTGTATTGCGGCAGGGCGACGCCGCGCAGGCCCGTCCACATCCGCGCCGACACCTCGCTCGCGGTCTCGCTGAGCGAAAGGTCCTGCGGCCCGGCGAGGAACGCCTTGAGCAGCCGCGCGCCCGCCATCGGGTCGCTGTCGCGGTTCCTCACCATCAGCGAGCCGCAGACCGCGGCCCTGAGCTTCCTTTCGCCGAAGCGCATCGGCAGCGCGTTGACGCCGACGAAGCCGGTGATGGCGCCCGCCGCATCGACGTGGACGAGCGGCGCGATCTCGGCGTCGCAGCCCGGCATGTCGAGATAGAGCCGGCGCAGATAGGCCGCGAGCGCCGGCGGCGGCGGGGCGGCCGGATCGCGGAACGTTTCCTGGAACAGCGCCGCGACGGCGCCGATGTCCTCGGGCCGGAGCGGGCGGACCTCGCTCATGCGCCGGCGTCCCCGGAGGCGGCCGGAGCATCCTCTAGCCGGCGCACCATCGCGACGCGCGGCTTGCCGGCCTCGTCCTGCGCGAATGCCACCGGCGCATAGACCCTGGCCCGGGAGAGAAGCGCCGCCACCTGCCGGTCCTGGCCCTCGCCGAACTCGAACATCAGCCAGCCGCCCGGCTTCAGGAAGCTTGCGGCCTCGCGGATCAGCCGCTGCTGGATCGAGATCCCGTAGGGGCCGCCGTCGAACGCCTCGCGCGGCTCGCCGTCGAGCAGATGCGCGCTCTCGCCTTCGAGCCGCGCGGTCGAGATGTAGGGCGGGTTGCACACCACCATGTCGACGCGACCTTCCAGCGCGTCGCCGGCCAGCGCCCCGAACAGGTCGCCCTGGCGGATCGTCACGCGGCCGTCGAGGCCGAGGCGCCCTGTGTTGCGGCGGGCGAGCGCCACCGTGCCGTCGGACAGGTCGGCGCCCCAGACGCGGGCCGAGGGCACCGCGCCGGCGATGGCGAGCGCGAGGTTGCCCGAGCCGCTGCACATGTCGACGACCACGGCATCCGCCCCGGTGGCGGCGAGCGCCTCGACCGCGCGGCGGCCGAGCAGCTCGGTCTCGGCGCGTGGCACCAGCACGTCCGGCGCGAGCTCCAGTTCGATGTCCATGAAGCGGTGCAGCCGGCCCGTCGGGCGCTCACCGTCTCTCGGGTCGAGCGGATGGGTATCGTTCAAGGCGGATGTTCCTCGCGGGCGGGGGGTGGGTGAGGTGGCGACAGCCTAAGCCAGCCGGGTAAACGGAAGCTGAAACCCGCCGGGCGCCCGTTAACCGGGGGATCACCTCTCCCTGCTAGGCTCGCCCCTCGCGGCTGCGGAAGCGCTGCCGCGTGCGACGACGCGTGCCCGCTTCCCGGCGGCGCGGGCGTCGGCAGGACGCATCGAGAACGGGGCGTATGGCACAAGGCAGCATCCACGAGACGAGACCGGGCTTCAGGGCCGTGCTGCCGATGCTCGTCTCCTACGCGGCCTCGGGCGGCAGCCTCGTCATCGGCGCGGCGGCGCAGCTCGTCACCTTCGCCATCCTCGCGCGCTGGCTCGGCGTGCACGAGTTCAGCCTGTTCGTCGCCATCACCGCCATCGCCAACATCGCCGTCCACGTCTGCGGGCTGGGCGCGATGGAATGCCTGGTGCGCCGCGTCGCGCGCGACCGCGCCATGTACCCGGCCATGCTCGGCCACAACGTCATCCTCACCTCCGCCAGCGGCATCGTCCTCGTCCTTGCCGGGGCGGCGATCCTGCCGGCGTTCTTCACGCTTTCGCCCGACCCGCTCGTCAGCGCCGGCGCCATCGGCCTGATGCTGGTGACCAACGTCGTGCTGGTGCGCGTCATCGTCCTCTCCGAGCAGATCTTCATCGCCCACAGCGACTTCGCCTCGGCCAACAAGGTCGTGGTCGGCTTCGCCGTCGCCCGGACGGCCGCCGCCGCGCTCGCCTGCGTCGGTTTCGGCGTCGCCACCGTGGCCGCATGGGCGGTGTGGCAGTTCGCCGTCCACGTCCTCGTCGCGCTCGGCTGCATCGCGGCCCTCCGCAGTCTCGGTCGCCCCGTCTACCGGATCGTCCGGGAAGAGCTGCCGCAGGGCCTCTATTTCAGCATCCCCTTCATCCTGCGCGCCGTGCGCCAGAACGCGGACCTGCTTGTGCTGAGCCTCGTCTCGACGGCCGAGATCGTCGCCAGCTACAGCGTTGCCCGCCGCATGCTCGAAAGCAGCTACCTCGCCGTCGAGGCGCTGAACCGCCTGATCTATCCCGGCTCCGCCCGCGCCGCCGAGCACGGCCTGCACAACGCCGTCGGCCGCGTCCGCAAGGTGCTGCTCGCGGCGGCGGGAATCAGCCTGTGCGCCGCGGTCGCGCTGTTCGTGCTGGCGCCGCTCCTGCCCTACATCTTCGGGCACGACTACGTCTCGCTGGTCTCCTTCGTCCGCATCCTGTGCTGGGTGGTGGTGTTCATCGGCGTCTGGTCGGTGGCCGTCGAGGCGCTCGGCGCATCCGGCCCCCAGAAGCCGCGCGCCGCCGTCATGGGCACCGGCAGCCTCGCCGGCGCCGCGCTCGCCGCCTGGGCGACCTGGTATGCGCCGCCGACCGGCACCTTCATTTCATTTTATATTATAGAATTCATGATGGTTATCGCCTCCTGGGCGACATTCGCGCGGATCGGCCGCAGGGACAGGGC
>JAEZXF010000218.1 GCA_023419995.1 Pseudomonadota bacterium
CGCGCTCGCGCGCAGCCTCTTCGCTGAATAGCATCGGCTGGAGAAAGGCGAACTCGTCGGCGCCGACGCGCGTGACGATCGAGTGCGGGTCCATCGAGGCCCTGAGCCGGCTTGCGACCTGCTGGAGGATGTCGTCGCCCGCGCCGCGCCCGAACAGGTCGTTGATGGGCTTGAAGCCGTCGAGATCGAGGATGCCGATGGCGAACGGCGCCGGGTCCTCGGCCCGCTCGACGATCAGCCGGTCCACCTTGTCGAAGAAGCGGCGCAGGTTTCCGAGCCCGGTCAGCGGGTCCGTGAAAGCGAGATCTGCACTTTCTCCGGCGCTGCGGCCGTTGCCGAGCGAGTTGTTCATCAGCCTGCCCCCGAGCCTTTTGTTGTTCCAGGCTACCCCGCGTGAGACGGTGGCACAAAACTCTTTAGGAATGGTATCGACGCTCACGGCCGCTCGCCCGCGACCGTGAAGACGGCGAGCGCCTCGCCCGCGCTGTCCGGCACCGGCGAAAGCCAGGCGGGCACGTCGCCGGCCGCAAGGCGCTCGGCGAGGCTGCCCGGCGAAAGCCGGCTCAGGAACCGGGTCTCGGCGTTGCCGGCGCAGGAAACGACATAGTCGATCCCCTCGCGGCGGGCGACCGCCAGCGCTTCGTCGGGCGTGCCGGTCATCGCCTCCAGCATGGCGAGGTTGCCGGCCTGGTTGCGGTGGTAGGGGCCGGCCAGCACCCGGTGATGCGTGGCGTGCAGGATCGGCGAGCCGAGATTGGAGACCGCGAGTACGGTCCCTCGCGGCAGGCCGGCCAGCGTCCGGTAGTCGGCGACGCCGGTGCACCGCCCGGCAGCGGCGAGGGCGGCCTCGGCGTCGGGCGCGCCGGCGATCCGGCCGGGGACGGTCGCGGCCACCTGCCACAGGACGTTGACCGAGACGAGCCAGCAGGCGAGCGCGACGAGCTGCGCCCGCGTCGTCTTCGCCTCCTCCGCCCTGGCGCGCATCCGCCCGACCCAGGCGGCCAGCGGCACGGTCGCGAGCGCCACGGCGAACACCGCGCCCCTGACCTGCCAGACGCCGACCAGCACCGCCGCGCCGAGGAAGGTGGCGACGATCGCCTCGTCGCGGCCGGCCCGGCTGCGCAGCGCGGCCCACAGCAGCGTGGCGAGCGCCAGCGCCGGCGTGGCATAGAAGCCGAGCGCCCGCGCCGGGTCGGCCCGCAGCATGGCGAAGAGCGACTGCGCCTCGGAGACGCCGTCGAGCCAGAACGTCTTCAGCCGCGGGTCGAGATCGGCATAGGGGCCGGCAAGGCATTGCGGAAAGACCGCTCCGGCGACGGCGGCGATCGTTGCGGCGAGGACGGTCAGCGCCGCGAGGCGGCGGGCGGAGCCGGCCGACAGCACCGCGCTCGAGGCGATCGCCGCCAGCCCGCCGCCGCCGAGGACCGCGAGCAGGGTCTGCGGCAGGGAGAGCGCGTCGCACTGGCGCGAGAGCCACGCGCCGGGCGCGACGGTCGCGGCGAGGACGGCAACGGTGGCAAGGGCAAATGCCGCGCCAAAGGAGCGGGCGAGGCCGGCATCCCGTTCTCCGGCGAGGAGGAAGGAGACGGCGGGCACGGCGCAGGCCGCCGCCACGTAGGGCGCCGCCTCCATGCCGATCGCCAGCATCAGCGCGGCCGAAAGCCCGGCCAGCGCGCCGAAGAGGCGCGCCTCGCGCCCGCGCATCAGCAGCACCATCGCCGCCAGCGTCAGCACGAGCTGCGCGTTGTGGTGGTCGAGCGCGCCGGGGCGGAAGATGGCGGAGAAGTGGAGCGCCACCCCGCCGAGCACGGCCGCCGGCAGCCCGGCGTGCGCGCCGCCGAGGTCGCGCGCGGCCGCCACGATCAGGAACAGCGCGGCGACGCACAGGAGCGCCGGCCACAGCACCAGCGCTCCCGTCTCGCCGAACAGCAGGACCAGCACCGCGACCGGCAGGTCGATCAGGCGCGACCAGTGCATGGCGAAGCCGCCCTCGAGCCCCATGCGGTACTGCATCGGGTCGTACCAGTCCTGTCCGGCGAGAAGGTCGTGCACCTGCACCAGCCGCAGCAGGCTGTCGTTGTCGCCGCCGAGGTCGGCGAGCGAGGGGAAGCCGCTCGCGGCCTGGTAGCCGAGCATCACCAGCGCCACGACGAGCGCCAGCCCGAGATCGGCCGCGAGGCCGCGTGAACCGCCGCGAAGGTATGGAACGGGAATGGCGATCGCCGGGGTCTCCAGATCGGTCCGCCGGCTGGTCCGGCGGGGCGAAACCTAGCCTTAACGGCTTCAGGAATAGTAAAGGGCCGACTCACGGAGCGCCGTCATGAACGTCCTGCCCTCGTCCGAGCCCGTCATCGCGGTGGTTCTGCCGTGCTACAATGAGGAGCAGACCGTGGGCGCCGTGGTGCGCGGCTTCCGCGACGCGCTGCCCGGTGCGGCGATCTACGTCTACGACAACAACTCGACCGACCTGACCGCGCTCCATGCGCGCGCGGCGGGCGCCGTGGTGGTGCGCGAGCCGCGCCAGGGCAAGGGCAACGTCGTGCGGCGCATGTTCGCCGACATCGAGGCCGACATCTACGTCATGGCCGACGGCGACGGCACCTACGATCCCCACGACGCGCCGCAGCTCGTCAACGCGCTGCTGACCGAGCAGGTCGACATGGTGGTCGGCACGCGGCGCGGCGTCACCGACGATGCCGGCCGCGCCGGCCACGCCTTCGGCAACATGGCGTTCAACAAGCTCTACCAGTTCCTGTTCGGGCGCGACTTCACCGACATCTTCTCCGGCTATCGCGTGTTCAGCCGGCGCTACGTGAAGAGCTTCCCCGCCGTGTCGGGCGGGTTCGAGATCGAGACCGAGATGTCGGTGCATGCCTCGATGCTGCGGATACCCGCCTGCGAGATGACGCTCGACTACGGCCGCCGGCCGGAAGGCTCGCAGTCCAAGCTGTCGACCTTCCGCGACGGCGGCCGCATCCTGTGGATGTTCGCCATGCTGATGAAGGAGACGCGCCCGGCCCGCTTCTTCGGCGCGCTGGCGGCGCTGTTCCTCATCGCCAGCGGCGGCTTCGCGGCGCCGGTCCTCTACGAGTACTTCACGACCGGCTTAGTCGCCCGCGTGCCGACCTGGATGCTGGCGATCGGCCTCCTGTCGCTGTCGATGATCATGCTCGTCGCCGGGCTGGTGCTCGATTCCGTGGCGCGCGGCCGGGTCGAGCAGAAGCGCATCCACTATCTGAGCCTTGCCCCGGCGCATGCCGGTGCGGCGGTGCGCCAGCCGTCCCGCAAGGCGCGCGCCGCCTAGGTCGACGGGCCGCTACCCTTCCGGAGACGGCACGTCCCGCTTCTGGATCGCCTCGCGCAGGGCGCGCGGCAGCACCCGCGCCAGCCGGACCAGCATCGCCATCGGCAGAGGAAACAGCGTCTGTGCCCGCAGCGCCTCGATCGCCGCGACGATGCGCGCCGCCGCCTCGGCCTCGGAAATCTCCATCGGCGCCGGCATGCCGTCGTCCGCCGTCGCCTCGGTGGCGACGAAGCCGGGATGGACGGTGACGAAGCGGATGCCGAACCCGGCGAACTCCAGCCGGCACGTGTCGATCAGCATCTTCGTCGCCGCCTTCGCCGCGCAGTAGGGCCCCTGCAGCGGGACGGGCACCAGCCCGGCCAGCGAGTTGGTATGCGCGACCACGCCGCCGCCCTGCCGCCGCATGTGGGCGAGCGCGGGGAAGAGGCAGTTGGCGGTGACGTCGTAGTTCGACCGCATGCAGGCCGTCACCTCCTGTGCCGTCAGCCTGCGCATGTCGAGCGCCGGCGCGCCCCCCGCGTTCAGCAGGACGAGGTCGAGCCCGCCCAGCGCGGTCGCCGCGTCGTCCACCATCCGCGCCGCTTCCGCCGCGTCGAGCGCGTCGGCCGGCAGCGGGATGCAGCGGCCGCCGGCGAGGAC
>JAEZXF010000250.1 GCA_023419995.1 Pseudomonadota bacterium
AAGGGGATTGGCCGCAACGCTCACGCCCCCCTCTCCCCGCTTGCGGGGAGGGGTAAGGGTGAGGGGCTTCTTCCATCAAAAGCTGAAGCGATCTAGTACGGCGGCTCGTCGCCTGCGTTCACGCCGCCCCTCATCCGGCGCTTCGGGCCACCTTCTCCCCGTGAACGGGGAGAAGGAAAGGCGGCGCTGTTCCTGTCGCTTCTTCTGCCGTTCGTTGGGGCGGGAATGCTTCCGCGAAACCGAAACGCTCATGAAAAAGCCCGACCCTTGGGAAAGGGCCGGGCAAGAAGCAGGCTGCCGGTGGGTCCGGCTGTGAGGGGAGCCTGCAGGGAACCGTGTCAGGCGCGGTGCGAGTGCACGCGCTCGCGCGCCATCGAGGCGAGGCGGGCGGTGGGGTCGATGCCGAACGGCGTGCGGCGCGCGTGGTGGAGGTCACCGCGCATCAGGCCGATGTCGGCCAGACCGCGATCCGAAAGGTCGCTGAGCCGCGCCACCTGGCGGCGATTGACGAGCGCGCGCAGCACCGCGCGCAGGGTATCAGCCACACGGACCGCAGCGGCGGTCGCGCGCATGTCGGCAACGGTCGCGGAGGAGCGGTGGTCGAGGGCGGTCATCGTCGTTTCCTTCATCGTTTGGCGCGCGTCCGGGCGCGGCCGCAAGGGAGGATGCGGCGCTGCCGGCGGATCGCGCTGGGCTTGGACGAAGATGCGTATCTCACGCCGCCATTGATTAATCCAACGAATGTTTTTAATGTTTGGGATCAATTGATCTGATGGATTCCCGACAATGGCCGCGCCGCTCGATCTCGACCAGCTTCACACCTTCGTCACCATCGCCGATCTCGGGAGCTTCACCCGCGCCGCCGAGGAGGTGCACCGCACCCAGTCGGCGGTGTCGATGCAGATGCGCCGGCTCGAGGAGCGGCTGGGCAAGCCGCTCTTCGAGAAGGAAGGGCGCAGCAACCGGCTGACCGAGGAGGGCGAGCGGCTCCTGACCTATGCCCGCCGCCTGCTGCGGCTCAACCGGGAAACGCTCGCCGCCTTCGACGATGCCAGCCTCGAGGGCTCGATCCGCATCGGCACGCCGGACGACTACGCCGACCGCTTCCTGCCCGAGATCATGGCCCGCTTCGCACGGTCCAACCCGCGCGTCGAGCTTTCCGTCATCTGCGAGCCGACGGTCAACCTCGTCGACCACCTGAAGCGCGGCCACATCGACATCGCCATCGTCACCCACAACAGCGACCGCGGCGCGTCCGAGGTGGTGCGGCGCGAGCCGCTGCTGTGGGTCACCTCCGCCAACCATTCGATCCACGAGGAGGAGGTGCTGCCGCTGGCCGTCGGCCGCACCACCTGCCTGTGGCGGCGCACCGCCTGCGACGTGCTCGACCGGATGGGGCGCGACTACCGCATCCTGTTCTCGAGCTGGTCGGCCACCGTGCTCATCGCCACCGTTCTGTCGGGTCAGGCGGTCTCCGTGCTGCCCGAATGCGCGCTCCGGCCCGGCATGCGCATCCTCGGCGAGGCCGACGGCTTCGGCCCGCTGCCGGACGTGCGCATCGGCATCATGCGCGGCCATTCGAGCCAGCCCGAGATCGTCGACGCGCTGGCGCGCCACATCGCCGAAAGCCTCGACAACATCTCGGTGCCGGTGGTCGAGGATACCGCCCAGCGCGATTTCGAGGTGCTGCCCTTCCCGCGCGCCAAGCGGCAGAAGCCGCGCCCGGCCGCCGCGGTGTGGTGACTTGACGGCAGCGGGCGGCCCGGTGCCAATCGCACCATGAGCGATCCGTTTTCCGTCGCCGATTCGGCGCCCGCGTCCAACGCGGCCGAGTACACCGTCTCCGAACTGTCCGGGGCGCTGAAGCGCACGGTCGAGGACGCGTTCGGCAATGTGCGCGTGCGCGGCGAGATTTCCGGCTATCGCGGCCCGCATTCGTCCGGCCACGCCTATTTCGCGTTGAAGGACGAGCGCTCGCGGCTCGAGGCCGTCATCTGGAAGGGCACCTTCTCGCGGCTGAGGTTCCGGCCCGAGGAGGGCATGGAGGTGATCGCCTCCGGCAAGCTGACGACCTATCCCGGCTCGTCGAAATACCAGATCGTCATCGACAATCTGGAGCCCGCCGGCGCCGGTGCGCTGATGGCGCTCTTGGAGGAGCGCCGGCGGCGGCTGGCGGCGGAAGGCCTGTTCGACGCCTCGCGCAAGCGGCTCCTGCCCTTCATGCCGCGCGTCATCGGCGTGGTGACCTCGCCGACCGGCGCGGTGATCCGCGACATCGTCCACCGCATCTCCGACCGCTTCCCTCTGCACGTCGTCGTCTGGCCGGTCCGGGTCCAGGGCGAGACGGCGGGCGCCGAGGTGGCGGCGGCGGTCGCCGGCTTCAACGCGCTTGATCCGCTCGGTCCGATCCCGCGCCCCGACGTGCTGATCGTGGCGCGCGGCGGCGGCAGCCTCGAGGATCTGTGGGGCTTCAACGACGAGGTGGTGGTGCGCGCGGTCGCGGCCTCGCACATCCCGGTGATCTCGGCCGTCGGCCACGAGACGGACTGGACGCTGATCGACCACGTCGCCGACATGCGCGCGCCGACTCCGACCGGGGCTGCCGAGCTCGCCGTCCCCGTAAGGGCCGATCTGGAGGCCGCGCTGGCGCGGCTGTCGGCGCGGCTGAAGGGCGCGGTGTCGCGCCATGCCGAGCGCAAGCGC
>JAEZXF010000366.1 GCA_023419995.1 Pseudomonadota bacterium
CGGCCGGCCGCCCGGCCCGGCGGAGACAAGCCTGACGCAAGCCACTTCCGCTAGCAGGGAAGATGACGCTCAACGCGTCGCTTCCGTTGCCAGATGCCTTGCTGCAGGTAGTCGATGAACGCCAATGCCCCGGTCGATCCGGCCCAAGCCCTCTCCGTCGCTGCCATCGTCGAACGGGCGCGCAACCAGACCCTGTCGCTGACCGAGCTGTTCCAGTTCACCGAGGTTCTCGGCAAGGCTGGCCAGCACGCGCAGGCCGTCGAGCTCTACAAGAGCTGGATCGCGTTCAACGACGGCAATCCGCTGCTTCACCTCGCCTATTTCAACTACTCGGTCGCCGCCCGGCAGATCGGCGACACGGCCGGCGCGATCAATGCTCTGCGCGCCTGCCTGAAGATCGAGCCGGAGTTCGGGCCCGCCCACATCAATCTCGGACGCGCGCTGGAGGATTGCGGCCTGATCGGCCAGGCCGTCCAGCAATGGCGCGACTATACGCAGGCGACCGCCGACGTCACGCCCGACCGGCTGACCCACCGCCTGATGAGCCTCCAGCACATCGGCCGCGTTCTCGAGGGCAACGGACGGCTCGAGGAAGCGGAAGCCGCGCTGCTGCAGGCGGTCGAGCTGCAGCCCGACAAGGCCGAGGCCGCCCAGCACCTGACCTCGCTGCGGCAGCGCCAGTGCAAGTGGCCCGTCATCGCCTCCTCCGCCCACGCCACCGGGCGGCAGCTTCTCGACGCGATGTCGCCGATGGCGCTGTCCTGCTACACGGACGACCCGATCTTCCAGCTCGCGCGGGCGTATCGCTACAGCAAGACGCTGGTCGGACGCCCGGACACCGGCGGCTTCCCGCGCAAGCCGCCGCGGATGAAGACCGGGACGGGCGAGCGGCTGCGCGTCGGCTACGTCTCGTCGGACCTGCGCGACCACGCGGTCGGCTTCGCGCTCGTCGAGGTGCTCGAGCTGCACGACAAGACGAGCGTCGAGGTCTTCGCCTACTATTGCGGCGAGCAGCGCACGCGGGACGGGACGCAGGAGCGCATCAGGGCGGCCGTCGACACCTGGCGCGACATCTCCACCATGAGCGACGTCGAGGCGGCGACGCAGATCGCCAATGACGGCATCGACGTCCTCATCGACGTCAACGGCTACACCAAGCACGCGCGGGCGAGCATCTTCGCCTACCGGCCGGCGCCGGTGATCGTCAATTTCTGCGGCTATCCCGGCTCGACCGCCAGCCCGTTCCACCAGTACATGATCGCCGACGCGCAGATCGTGCCGCCCGAAAACGCGATCTACTACTCGGAGAAGGTGCTGCACATCGCCTGCAACCAGCCCGTCGACCGCAAGCGCCTGGTCGCCCAGCGGCCGACCCGCGCCGAGGCAGGGCTGCCCGAGGGCGTCTTCGTCTATGCCTGCTTCAACGGCATGCAGAAGATCACCGCCGGCTGCTTCGCGCGCTGGATGACCATCCTGACTGCGGTGCCGGAAAGCGTGCTGTGGCTGCTCGGCGGCGACGAGAGCGCCAACCAGCGCCTGCGCGCGACGGCGCAGCAGTGCGGCATCGCGCCGGAGCGGATCATCTTCGCTGCCAAGACGACCAACCCGAACCATCTGGCGCGCATCGCGCTCGCCGACCTGTTCCTCGACACCTTCCCCTACGGGGCGCATTCGACGGGGTCGGACGCCATCACCCAGGGCCTGCCGGTCCTCACCTTCGCCGGCAAGAGCTTCGCGGCCCGCTTCTGCTCCAGCATCGTCGCCTCGGCCGGCATCCCCGAGCTGATCTGCGCCTCGCTCGACGACTACGTGCGCAAGGCGATCTCCTTCGCCCGCAGGCGCGAGGACCTCGCCGCGGTGAAGGATTCGCTCCAGCGCCAGCGGGAGACGTGCGCGCTGCGCGACATCCCGGCGCTCGCCCGCCGCCTCGAGGAGCTTTTCTGGCAGATGCAGGGCGAGGCCGAGCGCGGCGAGACGCCGGTGCCGGACCTGACCAATCTCGACGTCTACTACGAGATCGGAGCCGGGCTCGTGCTTGCCGCCGGCGAGTACGAGGACGACGAGACGCTGCGCCGGAAGTACCGCGAGAAGCTGGCCGAATGGAACCGTCATGCGCCGCTTCCGCTCGACACGCGGCTGTGGACCGGCGAGCAGGCCTAGGGCCGTTTCGGGAAAGGCACGAAGCGGATTCCGTCCGGAAATTCGTGAAAGCAAGGAAGACAGGCCGCTTTGCTGGTCTCCCGGGGCCATCAAGCGGTCCGGCGCGGAATCCGGGCATCGCGCGGTGGCAGGGACAAGCGGAATGGCGATGACGGGCAGGATCGGGATCGTGGGCGCCGGCCTTTCCGGCGCGGTGATCGGGCGTGAACTGGCTGAGGCCGGCTACCGGGTCGAGATCATCGAGGCGCGCGACCACGTCGCCGGCAACTGCCACACCGAGCGCGACCCCGAGACGGGCGTGCTGGTTCATGTCTACGGCCCGCACATCTTCCACACCGACGACGCCGAGGTCTGGGCCTACGTCAACCGGTTCCAGACGTTCAGGCCCTACAAGAACCGGGTCAAGACCACCTACGACGGCAAGGTCTACTCGCTTCCGGTCAACCTGCACACGATCAACCAGTTCTTCGGCAGGAACTTCCGGCCGGACGAGGCGCGCGCCTTCATCGAGGCGCAGGCCGAGCCGATCGAGGCGCCGGAGACCTTCGAGGAGCAGGCGCTGCGCTTCGTCGGCCGCGATCTCTATGAGGCGTTCTTCAAGGGCTACACCCGCAAGCAGTGGGGATGCGAGCCGGCGGACCTGCCGGCCTCGATCCTGAAGCGGCTGCCGGTGCGCTTCAACTACGACGACAACTACTTCTTCCACGCCCACCAGGGCATGCCCGAAGACGGCTATACCGACATGATCGGCCGCATCCTCGACCATCCGGGCATCGCGGTCCGGCTCGGCAAGGCCTTCGACAGGGTCGACGCGGCCGGCTACGACCACGTGTTCCATTCCGGCCCGCTCGACGGCTATTTCGGCTACGAGCTCGGCCGGCTCGGCTATCGCACCCTCGATTTCGAGCGCTTCACCTATGACGGCGACTATCAGGGCTGCGCCGTCATGAACTATGGCGACTATGCGGTGCCCTACACCCGGATCACCGAGCACAAGCACTTCGCGCCGTGGGAGGAGCATGCGCGGTCTGTGTGCTACCGCGAGTTCTCGCGCGAGTGCGGCCCCGACGACATCCCCTACTATCCGATCCGGCTGGTCAGGGAGAAGGAGCAGCTTGCCGCCTATGTCCGCCGCGCCGGCGAGGAGGAGGCCGTCACCTTCGTCGGGCGGCTCGGCACCTATCGCTACCTCGACATGGACGTGACGATCCGCGAGGCGCTCGACACGGCGAAGCTCTTCCTGTCGAGGGGCAGGGAAGGCGGGGCGATGCCCGTCTTCGTCCACCCGCCGCTCTGAGGCTTGCCCCCAGGCCTCGGGGTCAGGCTCTCGCCCTGCGGGCGGTCTGGCGCCCGGCGGCGAAGACCTCGCCCAGCGCGATGATGCAGCCACAGATCGCCATCAGCACGAGGGAGATGACAGCCGCCGACGGCATGTCGGTGCCGGTCTCCGAGATCTTCGAATAGAGCACCAGCGGCAGGATGTTGACCTGCGTGCCGACGAGCGCCAGCGCCGTGCCGTAGGCGCCGACCGCGACGGCCGAGGTCAGGCAGAAGGCGGCGACCAGCGACGGCATGATCTGCGGCAGGAGCACGTCGAACAGGACGCGCACCGGGCCCGCGCCGAGCGAGCGGGCAGCGCGAAGCTGCACCGTGTCGAAGTTGCGCACCGCTGGCAGCACGATCAGCACCACGCGCGGCACCAGATAGTAGGAATAGGCGAGGCCGAGGCCGATCGGCGAGAAGATGAAGCCGCCCACCACGGCCGGGTCGAAGCCGACCATGGCCAGGAGTTGGGTCACGAAGCCCGCCCGCCCGAGCAGCAGGATGAAGCCGTAGGCGACGATCAGGCCGGAGAAGGTGAGCGGCAGCGAGATGGCGATCAGCAGCGAGGTGCGCATGCGTGGCGACAGCCTTGCCAGGGTGATCGCCACCGGCACGCCGACCGCGAGCGAGAAGAAGGGGGCGGCGATGCCGAGCAGGATGCTGCCGCGCAGGCCGTTCCAGAACACGGGGTCGCCCCAGACGCGGCCGAAGGCGGTTCCGCCGTCGCCCGTCGCCTCGACGAGGACCACGGCGAGCGGCAGCACGAAGAACAGCGCGAAGACGACCGCGCCCGGCAGGGCGAATGCGCCGGTCAGTGCATGCGGCGTGCGGGACATCTGCGGTTCTCCGTCGGGGGACGGACCCGCGGGAAGCCCGCGGGTCCGGTCGGTTCGGTTACTGGCCGAGGACGGCCTTGGCCCAGCCGGCGTCGATCTCGGCCTTCTTGGCGGTGGCCTTGACGATGTCGATGGGCTGGAGCTGCGGCGCCTCCGGCAGCTTGTCGGCGACGCTCTCGGGCAGGGCCACGCCCGGCACGGACGGCCGCACGAAGCCCTCGGCGAAGATGCCCTGGCCGGTCTCGGTCATGATGAAGTTGAGCCACAGCTTGCCGGCGTTCGGGTTCGGGCCGTTCCTGACCAGCGAGATGGCGTAGGGCGCGGCGGCCGAGGCCTCCTTCGGCATCACCACGGCGATGTCGTCGCCCATGCCGTCGGTGAACTTCGCCTTGAGGCCGTCGTTCTCGTAGCCGATCCAGATCGGGATCTCGCCCTTGAGGAACTGGGCGTAGGGCGTGGTGCCGACGGTGCGCAGCACGTTACCTGCCTTGGTCAGCTCGCCGAGATAGTCGATGCCCGGCTGGATGTCGTCCATGTCGCCGCCATTGCCGAAGGCGGCCGCGAAGGCCACGACCTGGCCCTGGCCGGTCGAGCGCGGGTCCTGGTAGACGACGGCGTTCTTGTATTCGGGCTTCAGCAGGTCGGCCCAGCTCTCCGGCACGTTCTGGACCAGCTTGGTGTTGACCAGGAAGGCGACGTTGAGCGTGTGGATGGTGAACCACTGGCCGCTCTCGTGGCGGAACGGCTCCGGCAGCTTGGCGAAGTTGACCGGCTCGAAATCCTCGACCAGGCCCTTGGCGGCCGCGTCGAGCGCGGAGGCGGCGAAGTAGTAGGCGGTGTCGGCCTGCGGGCGGTTCTTCGCCTTGTCGAGCGCGACGACGGTCGCGGCCGAGCCGAGGTCGTTGTAGACCATCTCGACGCCCGGATAGCGGGCCTGGAAGGCCTTGAACTGGGCGGCCCAGTTGGCCCAGGTCGGGCCGGTGTCGAAGGAGACGACCATGCCTTCCTCGACGGCTGCCTCGTAGAGCGCCTTCTCGCCGTCGTAGAGTTCCGCTCCCTCGAAGGCGAACGCCGGGGTCGCCAGCAGCGAGACCGCCAGAAGGGCGGAGCCGAAACAAGTGTGCCTGTTCATGTCGATGTCCTCTCTGTCACAAGGGCTTATTCGCTAGGCGTAAGCAGCCGGATATGCTCCGGCGATATCGAGACGGCCGTGACGGCCTCCCGAATGCGGGTCTCGACGCGGATCGAACCTTCGCCGACCGCGAGGTCGAGGCGGCGGGTCGAGCCGAGGAAGCGGTCGGTGGCCGGCGTTCCGGAAAAGACGTTGACCGCCGCGCCGTCGGCCCTCGCGAGCGGCTCGACGTTCTCCGGCCGGACCAGGACGGTCACGGCGTCGCCGGCGCCGAAGCCGGCCGTGTCGCAGGAGAGCGTGCCGATCGCGGTCGTGACCGCGCCGGGGGCGGCGACGGTTCCGGCCCACAGATTGGCGTCGCCGACGAAGCGGGCGATGCCCTCGGTGGCCGGCGCGTCGTAGAGCTCGCGCGGCGGCGCCACCTGCACCAGACGGCCCTCGTGCATCACCGCGACCCGGTCGGCGACGGACAGCGCCTCCTCCTGGTCGTGGGTGACGAGGAGCGTGGCGATGCCCGCGGCGCGCTGGACGCGCAGGATCTCGTCGCGCATCTCGACGCGCAGGTTGGCGTCGAGGGCCGAGAGCGGCTCGTCGAGCAGCAGGCCGCGCGGCGAGAACACCAGCGCCCGCGCCAGCGCCACGCGCTGCTGCTGGCCGCCGGAAAGCTCACGCGGGCCGTTGTCGGCGCGGTTGGCCATGCCCACGCGCTCCAGCGCGGCGAGGGCGTGGCTGCGGCGTTCGGCCAGCGGCAGGCCGCGCACCTTGAGCGGATAGGCCACGTTCTCCCACGCCCGCATGTGCGGGAACAGGCCGTAGGACTGGAACACGATGCCGAGGTTGCGCCGCTCCGGCGGCATGGCCGAGACATCCTCGCCGTCGATCAGGATGCGGCCGCTGGTCGGGCTGAGGAACCCGGCGAGGAGGTTGAGCAGCGTCGTCTTGCCGGAGCCCGACGCGCCGATGACCACCATCAGCTCGCCCGGCGCGATGTCCAGCGAGACGTTGCGGGCGCCCGCGCCGCCCACGCCGTACTGGAAGGTGACGTCGTCGAAGCGCAGCATCAGGCGGCCCTCCCGCCGGCCGTGGCGCGCGCCGTCAGCGAACTGGCCACCGAGGCCATGGCCGCGAGGACCAGCAGCACCACGGTTGCCGCGCAGGCGAAGCCGGTCGCGCCGTAGAAGGCTTGCAGCAGCACGACCGGATAGGGCCGCGACAGGAAGCCGGAAATCAGGTTGGAAAGCTGGAACTCGCCGATCGACAGGGCGGCGACCGTCAGCAGCGACGAGGTCAGGCTGGCGCCGAGCAGCGGCACGACCACGTCGCGGATACGCTGGGCGAAGCCGGCGCCGAGCGAGGCGGCGACGCTCTCGTAGTCGGAAAGCCGCAGCTGCTCCATGTCGGCGAGCAGCGTCGTCACGCTGTAGGGCAGGGTCAGCACCAGATGGGCGGCGACGAGCAGCCAGAAGCTGCCGAGCCAGGGCAGGGCGTCGGACGAGAAGACGAGGATGAAGCCGAAGGCAAGCACCAGCTCGGGCGCCGCGACCGGCATCAGCGCGGCGAGCCGGGCGGCGAAGCGGACGCCGCGGTGAGCCGCCGAGTGGATGGCGTAGGCGAGCGGCAGGCCGACGACGACGTTGAGCGCGCAGGTGGCGGCCACCACCTTGAGACTGGTCCAGAAGGCACGGCGGAAGCTCGGATCGGCCGCGATCTCCTCGTACCAGCGGAAGGTGAAGCCCTGCGGCAGCAGCGTGTTGCTCCAACTCTCGCCGAACGAGCCGACGAGCAGAAGCAGGATCGGCGCCGCAAGGAAGATCAGATAGAAGATGGTGACGAGAACCATGCTCTTCCTTCCTCGCGCCGCCCTGTGGGGATTTGGAAGTTTTCAGTCAGAAAACGTCCATATCCGCCAGATATGATAGATTTATGACAAATCGGCGCGAACGTCGTCATGGGCGCCCGCCCAGGATATGTGCCGCCATGCGCGCCAGCGCCTCGTCCTCGTCGGCGCAGCGGATGGCCCCGTCCACGTGCGGCGCGTTGCCGAGCGCCAGCACCGGGCGATTGAAATGCAGGCCGAGCGCCATCTCCGACAGGGTGCCGTGGCCGCCGCCGATGGCGATCAGAAGCTGACAGCCGCGGGCGATGATGGCGTTGCGCGCCGGGCCGATGCCGGTGGGGATCGGGACGAGGCAATAGGGGTTAGCCGGTGTCCATTCCTCGTCGGGCAACAGGCCGATCGGCATGCCGCCGGCTTCCAGGCAGCCCTTGCAGGCGGCTTCCATCACGCCGTTCTTGCCGCCGCACAGGAGCTGGAGGCCGAGGCGCGCCAGCTCGCCGCCCATGCGCTCGGCCATCCGCAGCTCGTCGTCCGTGGCGACCTTGGGGCCGATGATGCCGACCGGGACGCCGCGGATGCGGACGTTGCCGGCAAGAAGGCGCAGCGCGGCGAGGGCATCCACGGGCGCGGCGTCCGCCGGACGGGGCGCCGCCGCCCAGCCGAGCGTCCACGCGTCGAACCGGTTGTTGCGCCCGAAGAGCGCCTTCTCGGCGTCGGACCAGAAAAACTGACTGCTCACGATTGTTCTCCTCTTGCCTGGCAGCATATCATGCGGGGGTGGGTTGTGGAAGATAATTTACATACGCTGACATACCGGAACAGCGGAGCGGGTCAATGGACGCCGACACGAAAGACACGATCACCGAACGGCAGGCGCGGATCGTCGAGATCGTCAGCCAGCAGGGTTTCGCCACGATCGACACGCTGGCGCGCGATTTCGGCGTCTCGGCGCAGAGCGTGCGGCGCGACATCATCCGGCTCGATACGCAGGGCATCCTGCAGCGCTTCCACGGCGGCGTCGGGGTGCGCGAGGCGTCCGTCCGGCTCGGCTATGCCGAGAAGCGCACGGTTGCGGCCGACGCCAAGGCGCGCATCGCGCGCAAGGCCGCCGACCTCATCGCGGAAGGCAGCGTCGTCTTCCTCGACGTCGGCACCACGGTCGAGGCGGTGGCGCAGGCGCTGGGCGAGAAGCGGCAGCTGCGCGTGTTCACCGTCAGCCTCGCGGCGGCGGCCCTGCTTTCGGGGCGGCCGGGCATCGACCTCTTCGTCTTCGGCGGCACCGTCCGCGGCGCGGACGGCTCGCTCGTCGGCGACGTCACGCTGTCGTCCATCGCGCGGTTCCGCTTCGACTACGCGGTGATCGGCTTCTCCGGCGTCGACCAGACCGGCGAGCTGATGGACTACGACCTGGAGAAGGTCGCGGTGAAGGAAGCCGCCATCCGCGGCGCGGCGCGCACGCTGGCGGTCGGCGACAGCTCTAAGTTCCGCCGCACGGCCACGGTGCGCTTCGGCGGCCCCGCCCATCCGCTCACCATCGTTACCGAGGCGCGGCCGGCGCCGCGGCTTATCGAGGCGCTTTCCGCCCACGAAATCGTCCTGGCGGACGGCTAGGAGGCCATCCGCCGGCCGGGGAGGCTGCTTCAGAGCCGCAGGCCGCTCGCCGCGTCGAAGACATGCGCCTTGTCCGCCTGCATCCGCAGCGGCAGGCGGTCGCCTTCGGCGACGCCCATGTCGCCGGGCAGGCGGACCACGATCGCCTGGGCATGGCCGTTCGCGCCGACCAGCTCGCCATGGGCCAGCGTGTCGGCGCCGAGGATCTCGATCGCTTTCACGCCCATCTCGATGTCGGCGGCGCCGTCGCGGGCCAGCTCGAGGTGCTCGGGGCGCAGGCCGAGCAGGATCTCGCGCGCGTCGGCTCCGGCCGGGGCCGCGATCCGTAGCGTGCCGCCGCCGGCGATCTCGACACTGCCGCAGGAAGCGGCGCGGGCCCTGAACATGTTCATCGCCGGCGAGCCGATGAACTCGGCGACGAAGCGCGAGGCGGGCTTCGAGTAGAGCTCCGACGGCGTGCCGATCTGCTCGGCCGCGCCGCCGTTCATCACCACCAGCTTGTCGGCCAGCGTCATCGCCTCGACCTGGTCGTGGGTGACGTAGAGGCTGGTCACCTTGAGCGCCCGCTGCAGGTTCCTGATCTCGACGCGCATGTGGACGCGCAGCTTGGCGTCGAGGTTGGACAGCGGCTCGTCGAACAGGAAGGCCGAGGGCTCGCGCACCAGCGCCCGGCCCATGGCGACGCGCTGGCGCTGGCCGCCGGAAAGCTGGCGCGGCTTGCGCTCCAGCAACGGCTCGATCTCCAGCATGCGCGCGGCCTTGCGCACGCGCGTCTCGATCTCGGCTTTGGGCACGCGGCGGTTGCGCAGGCCGTAGGCGAGGTTGTTGTAGACGCTCATATGCGGGTAGAGCGCGTAGTTCTGGAACACCATGGCGATGTCGCGGTCGGCCGGCTCCAGCCGGTTGACGATGCGCTCGCCGATGCGGATCTCGCCGTCGGTCACGGTCTCCAGCCCGGCCACCATGCGCAGCAGCGTCGACTTCCCGCAGCCGGAGGGGCCGACGAGCACGACCATCTCGCCGTCGGCGACGTCGAGCGAGATGCCCTTCACGGCCTCGACGCCGCCGGGATAGACCTTGCGCACAGTGTCGAGCGCGATCGTCGCCATGGTTCTACTTCTCCGACTCGGTGAGGCCTTTGACGAAAAGCCGCTGCATGAACAGGATGACGAGCACCGGCGGCAGCGCGGCCATGACCACGGTGGCCATGACGAGGTGCCACAGCGGCTCGGCGTCGCCGCCGGTCACCATGCGCTGGATGCCCATGACGATGGTGTAGTACTCGGCCTTAGTGGTGATGAGCAGCGGCCACATGTACTGGTTCCATCCGTAGATGAACATGATGACGAACAGCGCCGCGATGTTGGTCCGCGACAGCGGCAGCAGGATGTCGCGGAAGAACTTCATCGGCCCGGCGCCGTCGACGCGCGCCGCCTCCATGATCTCGTCGGGCACGGTCATGAAGAACTGGCGGAACAGGAAGGTGGCGGTCGCCGAGGCGATCAGCGGGATCGACAGGCCGGCGAAGCTGTTCAGCATGCCGAGGTCGGCGACGACCTGGAAGGTCGGCACGATGCGCACCTCTACCGGCAGCATCAGGGTCAGGAAGATGATCCAGAAGAAGAACATCCGGAACGGGAAGCGGAAATAGACGATGGCGAAGGCCGACAGGATCGAGATCGCGATCTTGCCGACGGCGATGGTCAGCGCCATGACGAGACTGTTCGTCAGCATCAGCCCGATCGGCGGCGTGCCGGCGCGGCTGCGGCCCTCGAAGATCGCCGTCGAGTAGTTCTCGACCGCGTGGCCGCCGGGCAGGAGCGGGATCACCCCCCTGACGAAGGTGCCCGGCGCATGGGTCGAGGCGATGACCGCGACATAGATCGGGAACGCCACCAGCGCGACGCCGAGGATCAGCACCAGATGGGTGAAGAACGTGCCCCAGGGACGGTTTTCGACCATCAGTAGTTCACCCGGCGTTCGATGAAGCGGAACTGGACGACGGTGAGCACGATCACGATCGCCATCAGGATGACCGACTGCGCGGCCGAGGAGCCGAGGTTCAGGCCGACGAAGCCGTCGCGGTAGACCTTGTAGACGAGGATGTTCGTCGCCTGCGCCGGCCCGCCCTCGGTGGTGGCGTGGACGATGCCGAAGGTGTCGAACATCGCGTAGACGATGTTGACGACGAGCAGGAAGAAGGTCACCGGCGACAAGAGCGGGAAGACCACGGTCCAGAACCGCTTGGCGCGGCCCGCGCCGTCGATGGCGGCCGCCTCGATCAGCGATTGCGGGATCGACTGCAGGCCGGCGAGGAAGAAGATGAAGTTGTAGCTGACCTGCTTCCAGGCGGCGGCGATGACGATCAGGATCATGGCGTCGCGGCTGCTGGAGCGGTGGTTCCAGTCGTAGCCGACGATGTCGAGCACGTAAGGCACGATGCCGATCGCCGGATTGAAGATGAACCACCACAGCACGCCGGCGACGGCGGGCGCGACGGCGTAGGGCCAGACGAGGAAGGCGGTGTAGACGTTCTGGGCGCGCAGCAGCCGGTTGACCATCACCGCGAGGAGCAGCGCAAGCCCCATCGACAGCACCGTGACGCTGACGGCGAAGAGGCCGGTGGCCTGAAGCGAGTTCAGGTAGAGCGGGTCGGCGAGAAGCCGCCGGAAGTTGCCGAGGCCGACGAAGGTGGTGCGGAAGCCGAAGGCGTCCTGCCGGAGCACGGACTGGTAGAGCGCCTGCGCGGCCGGCCAGATGAAGAACACCAGCGTGGCGGCGACCTGCGGGGCGAGCAGCGCATAGGGCAGCCAGCGGCTCGTGAAGATGACCCGTTTCGTCTGCATCGGTTGTCGTTCTCAAGGCGAAACCCGCCCCGTTTGCGCACGGGGCGGGTTCCCGTTCGGGGATCAGTTGATCGAGGCTTCGAACTCGCGCAGCAGTTCGTTGCCGCGCGAGACGGCCGAGTCGGTCGCCTGCCTGCCGGTCTTGGCGCCCGTCATCACGGCTTCCATCTCTTCCGAGACGATGTCGCGGATCTGGACGTAGTTGCCGAAGCGGATGCCCTTCGAGTTCGGGGTCGGCTCGTTGAGCGTCATCTGCTTCAGCGCCGTCTCGGAGCCGGGATTGGCGTCGTAGTAGCCCTGTTCGCGGGTCAGGTCGTAGGCTGCCTGGGTGATCGGCAGGTAGCCGGTGTCCTGGTGCCACTTCGCCTGCACCTCGGCGCTGGACAGGTACTCGAAGAACGCCGAGACGCCCTCGTATTCCGGCTTGTCGTGGCCTTGGAGCACCCACAGCGTGGCGCCGCCGATGATGGTGTTCTGCGGCGCGCGCTCATGGGTGTCGTAATAGGGCTGCATGCCGAAGCCGACATCGAACTTGGCGTTGTTGAGCACGCCGGCGCGGCTGGCCGACGAGCCGAAGAACATGGCGCACTCGCCGGCGTAGAACAGCGGCGCCGCGTCGGGGCCGGGTCCGGGGCCGCCCCAGCGGAACGCGCCCGTGTCCTGCCAGCGCTTGAGGTTGTCCCAGTGGTCGGAGACGAGGTCGACGTTGAAGGTGAACTCGGTGTCGAAGCCGGCGAAGCCGTTCTCCTTCGTCGCCATCGGGATGTCGTGCCAGGCGGTGAAGTTCTCGAGCATCAGCCAGGCCGGCCACGAGGTGGTGAAGCCGCACTTGGCCGCGCCGGACTCGACGATCTTCGTCGCGGCGGCTTCCATCTCGGCCCAGGTCTTCGGCGGGTTCTCGGGGTCGAGGCCGGCGGCGGCGAACGCGTCCTTGTTGTAGTACATGATCGGCGTCGACGAGTTGAACGGGAACGAGAGCATGTTGCCGTTCGGGTCGGTGTAGTAGCCGACGATGGTGGGCAGGTAGGCCTTGGCGTCGAAGGTGCGGCCGTTGTCGGCCATCAGCTGGTAGATCGGATAGATCGCGCCGTCGGCGGCCATCATGGTGCCGGTGCCGACCTCGAAGACCTGGACGATGTGCGGCTGCTCGCCGGCGCGGAAGGCGGCGATGGCGCCGGTCATGGCCTCGGCATAGGTGCCGCGGAAGGACGGCACGACCTCGTACTTGTCCTGCGAGGCGTTGAAGCCGGCTGCGACCTGCTCGAGAAGCTGGCCGAGCTCGCCGCCCATGGCGTGCCACCACTGGACCTGGACCTTGTCCTGCGCGAAGGCGGGAAACGCGACGGCCGCGACGCCGGCCGCGAGGATTGCTGTGCGAAGTTTCATCGGAAGCTCCCTGTATCCTTTTCTGGAGGAGCCTCCTTTTGCGGTCGTTCTGTTACGGTCGCATGACAGGCCTGTGATGTTCCCGCCGAGGGCGGGCGGCCTGCGCCGCGGGCCTGCCGCGCCGTCGATGCCTGCGCATTCCACCCGCCGGATGGGCCGCGCCCGCCTTCCACCTCGCATCCCGATCCCGTGCTTCCGGCGATCCGGAACGTGTGCCGTCCGGCAGCGCCGCCGGGGCGTCCGTCATGCCGGAGACGGGAGTTTCACGCAGGGAAGGGCGCCCTCTATCGGCCGGGGACCCCGAAGGCTTCCGCCGCGGGCGGGAACGGGCGCGCGCACGGCGACCGAATCCGTGCGCGGAGTTTCTTGCGCAAACGGCGTCGCCATGGTACATCAATAAATATCGGAACGATAATTCCGATAATCGGAATACATGGAGAGAGTATCCTTGTCAACCGGCACCGCCTCCACCCCGTCGAAAAGCGAAAGCCTCCTCGTCCGCAAGGCGATCGCGGTGCTGCGCCTGTTCGGCGGCGGGGTGGAGTCCCTCGGGCTCCAGGAGGTGGTCGCCGCCACCGGCTATTCGAAGACGGTGTGCCACCGCCTGCTGGCGACCCTGGTCAGCGAGCGCTTCCTCGCGCAGTCGAGGGAGACGGCGCGCTACTCGCTCGGTCCCGACCTCATCACGCTGGCGCGCAGCGACATGACGCATGCGCGGCTCCTGAAGGCGGCCGAGCCGGCGCTGGTGTCGATCGCCGCCAAGACCGGCGACGTCGCCATCCTGCACGTGCTCGACAACGGGGCGGCGCTCTGCATCGACCGCCGCGACGGCGACTATCCGATCCGCACAGCCGGCGTCGAGGTCGGCGGGCGCCTGCCACTCCACTGCGGCGGCGGGCCGATGGCGTTGCTGAGCTTCGCCCCGCCCGAGGTGGTCGACGCGGTGCTCGCCGCTCCCCTTCCGGCGTCGACGGCGCGCACCGTGGTCGAGCCCGAGGCCGTGCGCGGGCGTATCGAGGCGGTGCGCGAGCGCGGCTTCGCCGTCGGGGACGAGGATCTCTTCGACTACGTCGTCGCCATCGGCGCCCCGATCATGCACGGGGGCAAGCTGGTCGCGGCGCTAAGCGTCGGCGGCATCAAGCCGCGCTACGACGCCGACCGCATCGCCGAGGTGGGGAAGCTCACCCTTGCCGGAGCGCAGGATGTCGTCGACCGCCTGAACGGGGTCTGACGGCAGCGAAAAACAAGAAAAAACAAAGTGTCTAGTAGGAGGAAGTCATGAAGTCGAAACTACGTGCATTGTTGTCTTCCGTGGTGCTGGCGGCGTCCGTGCTGCCTGCCAGCGCCAACTTCACCGACGGCGTCATCAGGATCGGCGTCCTGACCGACATGTCCGGTCCGTTCGCCGACGTCAGCGGCAGCGGCTCGGTCGAGGCGGCGAGGATGGCGATCGAGAAGCTCGGCGGGAAGATCGCCGGAACTCCGGTCGAGGTCATCTTCGCCGACCACCAGAACAAGGCCGACATCGGCGCCCAGATCGCGCGCAAGTGGATCGACACCGAAGGCGTCGACGTCATCCTCGACGCGCCCAACTCGGCGGTCGCGCTCGCGGTCAACGAGATCGCGCGCGACACCGGCAAGGTGCTGCTGATCTCCGGCGCCGCCGCCTCCGACATCACCGGCCCCAAGTGCTCGCCCACCACCGTGCACTGGACCTACGATACCTGGGCGCTCGCCAACACGACCGCCAACGCGATCATCGGCCAGGGCGGCAAGAAGTGGTACTTCATGACCGCCGATTACGCCTTCGGCCATGCCATCCAGCGCGACGTCACGGCGCTGGTCGAGGCGCAGGGCGGCGAGGTGGTCGGCAGCGTCCGCCACCCGCTCAACACCGCCGATTTCTCGTCGTTCCTGCTTCAGGCGCAGTCGTCCGACGCGCAGATCATCGGTCTGGCGAATGCCGGCGCCGACACGGCCAACAGCATCAAGCAGGCGGCCGAGTTCGGCGTCACCAGCTCCGGCAAGCAGCTCGCGGGCCTGCTGATCACCATTCCGGACATCCACGCCATCGGCCTGGAGGCGGCGCAGGGCCTGCTGTTCGCCGGCGCGTTCTACTGGAACCGGACGCCCGAGACGCGCGAATTCTCCGAGCAGCTCGCCGCGCGCAACAACGGCATCCACCCGGACATGATCCAGGCCGGCGTCTATTCCGGGCTCCTGCACTACGCCAAGGCGGTCGAGAAGGTCGACACGGACGACGGCAAGACCGTGGTCGACGCCATGAAGTCCATCCCGACCGACGACCCGCTGTTCGGCAAGGGCGAGGTGCGCGCCGACGGCCGCACCACGCATCCGATGTACCTGTTCCAGGTCAAGTCGCCGGACCAGTCGAAGGAGGCATGGGACTACTACAACGTCCTGATGGAGGTCGACGGCGACAAGGCGTTCCGGCCGCTGGCCGACGGGGGCTGCCCGCTCGTCCAGTAGATCCACGTTCCGGGCGGCCCCCGCCGGGCCGCCCGCCCTTCGCGCAGAGATTGAGCCATGAAGACCGAGTTTCCATTCGCCGACGTCGAGCCGGCGGAGCAGCAGCGGCAGTCGCTCGACCGCCTGCTCGATTATGTCGACGACACGATCGGCCGCTACCACCCCTATTACCGCAGGTTGTTCCGGTCGCTGGGAATCTCGGCCGGCGACCTGCGCAGCTACGACGACTTCCGCCGCATCCCGATCACCACCAAGGCCGACATCGTCGACAACCAGGCCGACTTCAACCTGATGCCGCGCTATCCCGGCGCGGGCGACACCCACGACGCGGAGGAGGTCGCGCCCGGGCTGATGGCGCGCTACCGGGCGGCGGCGGCCCCCGGCAACTTCCGCGACATCTTCGGCATGCGCCCCGAGGAGGAGCGGGTGCGCGAGCAGTTCCTGCTCGACTGGCGGCCGATCCATTTCCAGATGTCCGGCGGCACCACCGGCAAGGCGATCGTCACCGGCTACACCCAGTCGGACCTTACCGAGCGCTTCTCGCGCTCGGGCGCCTGGTGGTACGGGCTGAACCGCACCCTGACCCAGGACGACAAGTGGCTGAACCTGCTTCCGGCCGCGCCGCACCTGGCGATCTACGCGACGATGCTGATCCCGCTGATGCAGGGCCAGCCGAACTTCAACACCTTCGGCGGCAAGGTCACGCCGACCGAGAACCAGGTGCTGCTTGCCGCGGCCGACGCGTTCAACGTCGTCATCGCGCTGCCGTCCTACCTGATGCACTGGCTGCGCATCGCCGTGAAGATGCGGGCCGAAGGGCGCATCGGCCCGATCACCAGCTTCCGCGCGGCCTACTGCGTCGGCGAGCCGGTCACCGAGGCCTATCGCAGCCTGCTGAAGGGGCTGTTCGCCGAGCTGGGCAGCGAGAACGTCAGCGTGGTCGAAGGCATGAGCTCGACCGAGCTGCGCACCGGCGGGTTCTACGAGTGCGCCGAGGGCTCGAAGCTTCATTTCGACCCGTCCGGCTTCTTCGCCGAGATCCTCGATCCAGAGACGCGCGAGCCGGTCGCGCCGGGCGAGCCGGGCGTGTTCGTGTGGAGCCACATCGGCTGGCACGGCACCGCGATCCTGCGCTACTGGACCGGCGACTACGTCTCCGGCGGCCTCCGATGGGGTACGTGCTCCCATTGCAAGGTGACCATCCCGCGGCTGGTGACGCCGATCTGGCGGGCCGAGAAGGACGAGACCAAGATCCGCGGCACGCGCGTCGAGGCCGTGCGCCTGCTCGATGCGGTGCGCGGCGCCGGCGGCGTCAACACGTTCCAGATCGTGCTGCGCAAGCAGGACGAGAACGACCCGTTCTCGCGCGACATCATCGACGTCACCGTCTCCGCCCAGCCCGGCGCCGACGAGGGCGAGGTCGCCGACAACGTGCGCAGCAACGTGCTGAAGGAAACCGAGCTGACGCCGGACGTCGTCTCGTTCGCCAGCGCGGTCGAGGTCGAGGAGCGGCTGTTCGCCAAGAAGCTGAAGGCGGAGTGGCTCGTCGACCAGCGGCCCGACCTTCGGGCCTGAACCTGACAAGAGGGAGAAGAAGGATGGGTATCGTCTTCTATGACGCGGGGCTTTCCCCGTTCGCGCAGAAGGTCAAGATGGCGCTGGTGGAGAAGGGGCTCGACTTCGAGCATCGCCTGCCCGACCTCGGCGCGCCCGACGCCGACTTTCTCGCCGCCAGCCCGCGGCGGGAGGTTCCGGTGCTGGCCGACGGCGCGGCGACGATCTTCGATTCCACCATCATCCTCGAATATCTCGACGACGCCTATCCGGCGCAGCCGCTCCTGCCCGAGGCGGCGTCCGAGCGGGCGCGCGTGCGCATGATCGAGGAGATATGCGACTCCCGCCTCGAGGCGATCATCTTCGGCATGACGGAGATCATCGCCTTCAAGCGGGCCGAGGGCGAGCTTGCCCAGAGCATCCTCGCGCAGGGGCGGGCGGATGCCGCCGGCGCGGTCGAATGGCTGGAGGGCGCGCTCGGCGACCGCGAGTGGTTCAACGGCGACCGCTTCGGCTTCGGCGACATCGCGGTGCTGCCCTACCTGCAGACGCTGACGCTCTACAAGCTGGGCGCCGCGCCGGAAAGCCGGTTGGCCGGCTGGTTCGCGCGCGCGTCGGCAAGGCCCTCGTTCCAGCGCTGCGTGGCCGATGCCAAGGCCGAGGTCGCCGCCTTCACGCAGGCGGCGGAGAAGATCAGGACCGGCCAGTGGCCGCGGCTCTACCGCGACCATCGCCTCGACTGGTTCGTCCGCGCCGGCGGCGTCGGGATAGTCCTCGACGGTCTCACGGCCGGCACGATCCGCCTGAGCACGCTGGACGCCTGACCGAGGGAGTTGGATCATGAAAGCTGTCGTCTGCAACCGGTTCGGTCCGCTGGAGGACGTGGTGTACGCCGAGGTGGCGGATCCCGCTCCCGGCCCGAAGCAGGTGCTGGTGAAGATCCGCGTCTCCTCCGTAGGCTTCATGGACACGCTGATGATCGAGGGGCGCTACCAGCTCAAGCCGCCGCTACCCTACATTCCGGGAGCGTGCGGCGCGGGCGACGTCGTCGCGGTGGGGACCGACGTCACCGGCGTCAAGGTCGGGGACCGCGTCTCCTTCCTCAACTATTACGGCGCCTTCGCCGAGCTGATCGCCACCGACGAGCACACCGTGGTCGTCCTGCCCGACAGCATGGACTACGAGCAGGCGGCGACCTACCGGCTGTCCTATTCGCCGGCCTATCTCGCGCTCAAGTACCGCGCCAACCTGCGGCCGGGGGAGACGTTCCTGGTCACCGGCGCGTCGGGCGGCGTCGGGCTGGCCGCGATCCGGCTGGCCAAGAACATGGGCGCCCGCGTCATCGCGGTGATCGGCCGCGAGGAGAAGCGCGGGATCGTCGCCCGCACCGGCGCCGACGAGGTCGTCAACTACACCCAGTGCGACCTGCGCGACACCGTGATGGAGCTGACCGGAGGGCGCGGCGCCGACGTCATCCTCGACGTGGTCGGCGGCGACGTCTTCGATCAGTGCATCCGCTGCGTCGCCCGCATGGGCCGCGTCGTGGTCATGGGCTTCACCAGCGGCCGCATCCCCGAGGTCAAGGTCAATCGCCTGCTGCTCAAGAACTGCTCGATCCACGGCGTCTGGCTCGGCGACTGGATGACCAACGACGTCGAGGGCTTCCGCCGCATGAACGTGGAGCTTCTCGAGCTGGCCGCCGAAGGCAAGATCCCGGCCCTCATCTCGGAGCGCTTCGCGCTGCCCGACGTGGTCGCGGCGATGCGGCTGCTGCTATCGCGCGACACGGTCGGCAAGATCGTCATCCACAACAGCTGACGGAAGGAGGCCCATCATGGCCAGCAGGATCTATCTTCTCGGCGGGTGGCAGACCGACTTCGCCGCCAACTGGACCCGCGAGGGCCGGACGATCTTCGAGATGATGGCGGAGGCGACGCTCGGCGCGATGGACGCGGCAAGCATCGAGGCCGCCGACATCGAGGTCGCCCATATCGGCAACTTCGCCGGCGAGCTCTACTGCGAGCAGGGACATCTCGGCGGCATGTTCACCGCCATCGACCCGCATTTCGTCGGCCTGCCGACGATGCGGCACGAGGCGGCCTGCGCGTCGGGCAGCATGGCGGCGCTGAGCGCCATGGCCGACATCGAGGCCGGCCGCTACGACCTCGCCTGCGTCGTCGGCGTCGAGATGATGCGCTCGGTGCCGGGAGACACGGCGACGCGCTATCTGGGCACGGCGGCATGGACCGGGCGCGAGGCCGAGACCGCGCGCTACGTCTGGCCCCACCTCTTCAACCGCCTCGCCGAGGAGTATGGCGAGCGCTACGGCATCGAGCACGCCCATCTCGGCCGCATCGCCGAGATCAACATCGCCAACGGTCGCCGCAATCCCAACGCGCAGACGCGCAGATGGACGTTCACGCCGGAATCCTTCGGCGAGGACGACGAGGTCAATCCCGTCATCGACGGCATGCTGCGCCGCAACGACTGCGGCCAGGTCACCGACGGCGCGGCGACGGTGTTCCTCGCCTCCGAGAAGGCGGCGCGCCGCCATGCCGAACGCATCGGCGTGGCGCTCGAAGACCTGCCGTTCATCAAGGGCTGGGGGCATCGCACCGGGCCGATGCGGTTGCAGGACAAGCTCGACGCCAGCCGCGACGCGGCGCTCATCCTGCCGCATGTCAAGGCGACCGTCGACGACGCGCTCGGCCGGGCAGGGCTGGAGGACGTGTTCGCGCTCGACGGGCTCGAGATCCACGACTGCTTCTCGGCGACGGAATACATGGCGATCGACCATTTCGGCATCACCGCGCCCGGCGAGAGCTGGAAGGCGATCGAGGAAGGCTGGATCGAGCCGGGCGGGCGCATCCCGATCAACCCCAGCGGCGGGCTGATCGGCCTCGGCCATCCGGTCGGCGCCTCCGGCGTGCGGATGCTGCTCGACTGCTTCAAGCAGGTCACGGG
>JAEZXF010000370.1 GCA_023419995.1 Pseudomonadota bacterium
CCCCTGACGACCCTGCGCGGCTGCCTGCGCGCGAGCGGCGCCCCGGCATAGCCGCCGAGGGTCGCCGCGGCCATCATCTGCACGGCCTGCGGCCAGGCGTCGATGCCGGCCGCGGCGAAGGTCGCCACCGAGATCGCCGAGAGGATGAAGGAGAGG
The DNA here is from genome assembly GCA_023419995.1 of Pseudomonadota bacterium. Classification (GTDB taxonomy): domain Bacteria; phylum Pseudomonadota; class Alphaproteobacteria; order Rhizobiales; family Rhizobiaceae; genus Aerobium. The sequence continues at coordinate 157 of JAEZXF010000370.1, forward strand.
CCGTTCTTCAGGCCGTTCATCGCGTTCAGGTCGCGCATGCCCCACAGCGAGAACAGGGCGAGCAGGACGATGCCGAGGCCGCCGTTGAAATAGCCGCCGTAGACCGACACCAGGACGGTGCCGAGCGCGCCCTCCGGCTTGCCGGCGCGGTGGCGCTGCGCCCAGCCCTGCAGCCTGTCACCGAACGCGAAGGCCAGGGTCGCGGCGGCGAGCAGGAACGGCACGACGACGGAGAAGGCCTCGTTGGACGAGACGAGCAGCAGCAGCGAGCCGATGAGCCCGCCGATGGCGGTGAAGGCGACGATGCGCAGCAGGCGCCGGCGGTCGAAGGCCGCGAGCTCGTTCCTGAAGCCGACCGCGCCGCCCAGATATCCCGGAAACACGGCGACCGCGCTCGTCGCATTGGCCGCCACCACGGGCACGCCGGTATAGACCAGCGCCGGGAAGGTCAGGAACGTGCCGCCGCCGGCGACGGTGTTGAGGACGCCGGCGCAGAATGCGGCAACTGCGAGGAGAAGATAGTCGAACATGGGAGAGGAAGGTCGCGCAGGAGAGGATGGGGCGGACGCGGGGAGCACCTCGCCGCTGTGGGATGCCGCAGGGATGCGGTCGATCGCGACATGCCTTAGCACGGCGGGACATGCGCGTCATCGCCGCGCCGCCTTTATCCTGTGGGCCACCGGCCGCGGGATTGCCGGACGCGGCTTGCGGCCGCGCGGGAAGCGGCCTCGCGCCGGGCGCGGGAGGCTTCAGACCCTCACGCGGACATAGTCGCCGGGCGCGTCGCCCAGCGGCTTCACCTTGCCGCCGCCGACCTTGCGCGCCGGCACCCGCCTGTCGTCCTGCCGCTCGATCCATGCCTGCCAGTGCGGCCACCAGGAACCCGGATTCTCCGTCGCCTTCGCCATCCATTCCTGGAAGTCGCCGACCGGCCTGTCGCCCGTCCAGTGCTGGTACTTGCCGAGCGACGGCGGGTTGACCACGCCGGCGATGTGGCCGGACCCGGCCATGACGTACTCCACCGGGCCGCCGAAATAGCCGGAGCCGACGAAGACCGAGCGCGCCGGCGCGATGTGGTCCTCGCGGGTGGCGAGGTTGTAGATCGGGATCCTGACGTCGGACAGGCTGAGCTTGCGGCCGGCAAGCTCCATCTCGCCGCGGGTGAGGTTGTTCTCCAGATAGCAGTTGCGCAGGTAGTAGGAGTGGTTCGCCGCGGTCATACGCGTGGAATCGGAGTTCCAGTAGAGCAGGTCGAACGGCATCGGCGTCTTGCCGCGCATGTAATTGTTGACGACGTAGGGCCAGATCAGGTCGCCCGAGCGCAGCATGTTGAAGGCCGTCGCCATCTTGGTGCCGTCGAGGTAGCCCTTGCCGGACATGGCGCGCTCGAGCGCCGCGATCTGCTCCTCGTCGACGAACACCTTGAGGTCGCCGGCATGGGTGAAGTCCACCTGCGTCGTGAACAGCGTCGCCGAGCGGATGCGCTCGTCGCCCTCCTGGGCGAAGAGCGCGAGCGCCGCCGCGAGCAGCGTGCCGCCGACGCAGTAGCCGATGGCGTTGACCTCGCGCTCACCCGTCGCCTTCTCGACCGTGTCGAGGCCGAAGCGGATGCCCTCGTCGATGTAGGACACCCAGTCCTTGCGGCCGTGGCGCTCGTCGGGGTTGACCCAGGAGATGACGAACACGGTGTGGCCCTGCTCGACCGCCCAGCGGATGAACGATTTCTCGGGGTTGAGGTCGAGGATGTAGAACTTGTTGATCCAGGGCGGGCAGATCAGCAGCGGGCGCTTGAGCGCCTCCTTGGTCGATGGCTCGTACTGGATGATCTCGGCGAGATCGCTGCGGGCGACGACCTTGCCGGGCGTGATCGCGATGTTCCTGCCGATCTCGAAGCGCGAGGCATCGGCCTGACGCAGCTTGAGGTCGCCCTTGCCGGCGGCGATGTCCTCGGCCAGCATGGTCATGCCGCGGACGAGGTTCTCGCCGCTGGAGGCGACGGTCTCGCGGAACAGCTCGGGATTGGTGAGGATGAAGTTCGACGGCGAGATCGCCTGCGTGATCTGCTTGACGTAGAACTGCGCCTTGTGGCGCGTGTGCTCGTCCAGCCCCTCCGCATGCTCGACCAGGTCGCCGGCCCAGCGCGAGGTGACGAGGTAGGCCTGCTTGAGGAAGTCGAAGAAGGCGTTCTCGGCCCACTCGGAATCCTGGAAGCGCTTGTCGCCCTTGTCGGGCTTGACCGCGTTGTCGGGCTCGGCATCGCTGGCGGCGGCCCGCTGGATCGCGTTCGACCAGACGTTCATGTAGCCGGAGAACAGGCGCGTCTGCGCTTCCAGCGCGCGGGCAGGGTCCGACAGCCAGTATTCGGTGAGCTTGGAGAAGGTCTTGACCATGTCCGTCACCGGCTCGGCCATCACGTCGCGCACCTCGCCCTTCTCCCGCGGGGCCGTCCACGCGGCAGCCGCCTTGCCGGCCGCCTCCATCGCGCGTGCCAGGTTGAGGGTGAAGCGTTCCGGGTCCTTGATGAGGTATTGGTCTACGGCAGGAGGCGTCTGCCCTTGGGCGTTGCCAGAATCGGTGCGTGTGGCCATGCTGCCGACGATCCTCCCTGCGCCGCGGGTTGTTATGATGCGGCGTTTTGTTGACACAATATCATGGAACGCCGAAGCCGGTCCAATGTCTTGGCTAGAGACGCTTTGAGATGAAAGGATGACGATGCGGGGCATTATCGGCTTGCTTGGCCTTTGCCTTGCAGGGTGCGCGACGGCGTCGATCGAGGATGCCGTGCCGGCCGGCGCGCTTGCCGAGCCTGTGGCGGCGCAAGCGCAGACCGCCGCGACCCCGGCGGTGGGGCAGGCGGCCGCGGGGCCGGCCTATCCGAACCTCAACGCGGAGCCTTCGGCCGCCGCGCCCCAGATCACCGAGGAGCAGCGGGCGAGCGAGACGGCCGCGCTGCGGGCGCGCCGGGACCAGATCGCCGGCCGCGGCCAGGGCGCCGTCGGGTCGAGCGAGGCGGATCTGCGCCGTCTCGCCCAGCGCCACGGCGAGGACGTCCTGAAGGAGATCGAGAACGAGTAGAAGGCGGCTTTCCGCGCCGTCCGCGCCGCGGCCGCGCTATCGACCCGATGCCGATTCGGGTGTATAGCCGGCCTCCCGAGAACCCAATCCGCGATCGGATTCACCCATGGAAGAGTTTCACAAGGTCCGCCGGCTTCCGCCCTACGTGTTCGAGCAGGTCAACAG
>JAEZXF010000400.1 GCA_023419995.1 Pseudomonadota bacterium
ACTATGTTGTATCGCTCGACGGACCGCCGCTGTCGTCGTGGCGCTCCCATGGTGAACCTGGCCCATAGCGCTTCCTTTGATTCGAGTGGTAAGGATGCACCATCAAAGCCCGGGATCAAACATCTAGGCGGCGCTCAGCCTTCCCAGAACTGGTCGAGCCAGATGTTCAGCCGGAGGAAGCCGTCGGGGCTGAGCGCGTAGATGCGCCGGGTACCCTCCGCCCGGGCGCTGACCAGCCCGGCATCGAGCAGCACCTTCAGGTGCTGCGACACGGCGGGGCGCGACACCGGCAGGCCATCGGCCAGCTGGTTGACGGTGCGGGGTCCACGCCTCAGTTCCTCGAGCAGGAACCGGCGGTTCTGGTCGGAGATCGCCATGAACGCATCGGGCAGGGTCATGGCCGTATTTTGTAGCCGGCCCGCCGCGAAACTCAATCCGAAAGCGGCAGCCTATTCGGCCGCGGGCTTCATTTCCTCCGAATCGCCGCCATTGTCGTTGTCCTGCTCGCTGCGCGGGTCGAGAAGGACCGCCTGCGGCGTCACCGCGCGCTCGGCCGGCAGGCTCTTGAACGCCTCGCGGTCCTCGACCGGCACCGGAGCGCGGGTCCGTGCGCGCACCAGCGCATAGACGCCGAGCGCCAAATGCGGCACCGCCGTGGCCAGGAACAGGCTGTCGGGCCGCAGCCGGTCCATCAGGAAGGCGCCGAGCAGCGGGCCGATCATCGTGCCGAAACCGTAGAGCAGCAGCAGGCCGCCCGAGACCCGGACGAAATCCTCGGCGCCGGCGTGGTCGTTGGCATGCGCCACGGCGATCGAGTAGAGCGTGTAGGCGAGCGCGCCGTAGCCGGCGGTCAGCATCAGGATCACCGTGCCCGAGCGCGGCGCGAAGGCGAAGACGGCCAGCGCGAACAGCGCCGCCCCGAAGGCCGCCGCCGACAGAACGTAGCGCCGGTCGGTGCGGTCGGAGATGCGGCCGACCGGAAGCTGCGACACCGCGCCGGCAATGACGACGAGGCTCATCATCAGCGCGATCTCGAACGAGGAGATGCCGGCGCGGGCGCCGTAAACCGCACCCAGCGTGCCCCACGCGCCGTTGGCGATGCCGACGAGCAGGCAGCCGACGGCCGCGACCGGCGAGTTGGCGTAGAGGCCGGAAAGGTCGAGCCGCACCTCGGCCAGCGGCTTCGGCGTGATGGCCGAGGAGATGGCCGTCGGAATGAGCGAGGCGCAAAACAGGATGCCGGCGATCATGAAGGGCGCAGCGCTCGACACGCCTGTCGCCGCCACCATCATCTGGCCGGCGGTGATCGCCCCGTAGGTGACCATCATGTAGAGGCCGAAGACGGTGCCGCGATTCTCGTTGGTCGCCCGCTCGTTGAGCCAGCTCTCGATGACCATGAACGCGCCCGCCATCATGAAGCCGGTGGCGGCGCGCAGCGCGATCCAGGCGAGCTCGTCGACCCACAGCCCGGTCGTCAGCGCCACCATGGCGCCCGACGCCGCGAACGAGGCGAACGCCCGCACGTGCCCGACCTTGCGCACCAGCAGCGGCGCGAAATAGCAGCCGGCGACGAAGCCGCCCGCCCACGCCGTGCCGAGAAGGCCGAGCGCGGCGGTGGAGAAGCCGTCCTCCTGCCCGCGCAGCGGCAGCAGCAGGCTGTGCAGGCCCGACGCCGCCAGCAGGAAGGCGGTGCCCCCGAGGAGGGAAAAGATCGAGCGATAGGTGGCGAACATTGCGTCTCCGCTGGCGAGCCGGCGCGGGGCCCCGGCTTGTCGATTCGGACAGAACTTGGCTGATTTTCGGGCAGGACGCTCACATGTTTGCGACACGCCGTCGCAAATGGCACCTTATCGCCGGAACAGCGCCTCCGCCGCCTGCCGGGTCGACCCCTTGGCCGAAAGCTCGCCCTCGAGCCGGCCGATCTCCGCCCTGAGCTGGCCGATCCGCTCCTGCAGCTCGTCGACCGAGAGCAGGGAAAGGTCCTGGCCGATCTCGTGCACGCGATTCGGCTTCACAGGTTCATCGTCGAACAGGGCCATTTTTCGGCTCCTCCGCTTTTCCACGAACGCACAACTGTACATAACTAGGGCAGGTCGAGGCAAACCGGCCACCCCGAGCAGGAAAGGACAGCGCATGGCGGCAAAACCACTTCCCGACGAGATGACGGCCGTCGCCATCTCCGAGCCGGGCGGCCCGCTGGTGCTGAAGCCGGAGCGCCGCCCGCTTCCGGTTCCCGGACCGGGCGAGATCCTGATCCGCGTGCGCGCCGCCGGCGTCAACCGGCCGGACGTGCTGCAGCGCAAGGGCGTCTATCCGCCGCCGCCGGGCGCATCCGATCTTCCGGGGCTCGAGGCCGCCGGCGAGGTGGCGGCGCTCGGCCCCGAGACCCGGCGCTGGCGCGTCGGCGACGCCGTCACCGCGCTGACGCCGGGCGGCGGCTATGCCGACTATGTCGTCGTCCACGAGACGAACGCTCTGCCCGTGCCCTCGGGCTTCACCTTCACCGAGGCGGCCGCGCTGCCGGAGACGTTCTTCACGGTCTGGCATAACGTCTTCCAGCGCGGCGGGCTGAAGCCCGGCGAGACCTTCCTCGTCCATGGCGGCTCGTCGGGCATCGGCACCGCGGCCATCCAGCTCGCGGCCGTCTTCGGCGCCAGGGTCTTCGCCACCGCCGGCTCGGCCGAGAAATGCGCCGCCTGCGTGCGCCTCGGCGCGGCGCGCGCCATCAACTATCGCGAGGAGGATTTCGTCCGCGTCGTCCGGGAGGAGACCGGCGGCGAAGGCGTCGACCTGATCCTCGACATGGTCGGCGGCAGCTATGTGCGGCGCAACTACGAGGCGGCCGCCGTCGAGGGGCGCATCGTCCAGATCGCCACGCCCGGCGGCCCGATCGCCGAGGCCGACGTCATGCGGCTGATGATGAAGCGGCTGACCCATACCGGCTCGACGCTCAGGCCGCGCACGGTCGAGTTCAAGGGCCAGATCGCCGCCGAGCTGGAGGCGAAGGTGTGGCCGCTCCTCGCCGAGCGCCGGATCGCCCCGGTGATGGACATGATCTTCCCGCTGAAGGAGGCCTGGCGCGCCCACGAGCGCATGGAGGAGGGCGACCACATCGGCAAGATCGTGCTCGACGTGGGGTAAGGCGCGCGGCATGGCCGGCCCGCTTTTCTGACGTCCGCTCTCCCCGCGCCGTCGTCGATGCGTTGTCGCTCGTTCCCCGCATGCGCGTGCCGGAGATCGGCGGCGGCCAGGGAGGTGGCCCGCCGGACAGGCGACGGCCATGTCCTAGGGGTCGACCGCTCGGCCGGCGCGATCGCCCAGGCGGCGTCCGCCTGCCGCGAGGAGGTTGCGGCAGGCAGGCTGCCCCTCCGCCGGGTCGCCGTCGAGGACTTCGCGCTCCTGCCCGGCGAGGAGCCGTTCGATCTCGCTTTCGCGCTGCGCGTCGGCGCGCTCGACGGCCGCCATCCGGCCGCGAGGCCGGCTGTTCATCGACGGCGGCGATCCCCTGCGCGAGCTTCCGCTTGCCCGCTGACGATGCGGCAGGATCGCGGTCCGGTTCCCGTCCGCCCGGGCGGGCGAAGGACGGAGCCTCCTCCCGCAAGGGCGGCGATGCCTACGCGGCGGCCACCACCTCGATCTCCACCAGGAGCGCCGGCGAAGCGAGCACC
>JAEZXF010000406.1 GCA_023419995.1 Pseudomonadota bacterium
CGTCACGGCCGGCAACCAGGCGGTCAAGGTCAAGAACAACCTCCAGGTTCCGGTCGAATCGCAGGCGGCGCAGGAACTGGGGCAGATCGTGCTGCGCGCGCTCGCCAGAAGCCCGGTCTTCACCAGCGCGGCGCTGCCGCTGCGCATCCTGCCGCCGATGTTCAACCGCTACGACGTCGGCATGACCTTCGGCGCGCATGTCGACGGCTCGATCCGCGCGCTCCCCGGCACGGGGCAGCGCCTGCGCACCGACGTGTCCTCGACGCTGTTCCTCACCCCGCCGGAAGACTATGACGGCGGCGAGCTCGTCATCCACGACACCTACGGCGCCCATACGGTGAAGCTGCCGGCGGGCCATCTCGTCGTCTATCCGGCCACGTCGATGCACTCGGTGACGCCGGTCACGCGCGGCAGCCGCTGGGGCTCCTTCTTCTGGACGCAGTCGATGGTGAAGGACGACTGGCAGCGCACCATGCTCTACGACCTCGACCGCTCGATCATCGGCGTGCGCGAGGAGATGGCGGACGACGACCCGGCCGTCGTCGGCTTGACGGCCAACTACCACAACCTGCTGCGTCACTGGTCGGACGTATGACCGGGCCGGTCCCGCCGGACGTCGTCAGCGTCGCCGACTACGAGCGGCACGCGCGCGACAGGCTGCCGGCGGACGTCTGGGCCTACATCGCCGGCGCGGGCGCCGACGGGCTGACGCAGGGGCGCAACCGCACCGCGCTCGACCGGATCGAGCTCGCCGGCAGGGTTTTGGCCGACATGGCGGGGGCGTCGACCGCCACGACGCTTCTCGGCATCGACCTGCCTTTCCCGCTGCTGCTCGCGCCCGTCGCCCACCAGCGGCTCGTCCATCCCGACGGGGAGCTGGCGACCGCGCTGGGAGCGGCCTCCTGCGGCGCGGCGATGTGCGTCAGCACGCTGGCCAGCACGGCTCTCGAGGACATAGCCGCCCAGGCTTCGTCGCCGCTGGTCTTCCAGCTCTACATGCAGGGCGGGCGCGACGCGGCGCTCTCGCTGGTTCGCCGCGCCGAGAAGGCGGGCTACCGCGCGCTGATGGTGACGGTCGACGCGCCCGTCAACGGGATACGCAACGACGAACAGAGGGCCGGATTCCGGCTGCCGGCCCATGTGCGGCCGGTCAACATCGAGGGCATGGAAGGGCCGGTGTCGCGCGCCGGGCCGGGAGAAAGCCCGGTCTTCAAGGGCCTGCTCGACGGCGCGCCGACTTGGGCCGACATCGAATGGCTGCGCGGACAGACGAGCCTGCCCCTCATCCTCAAGGGCATCGTCCATCCGCAGGACGCGGAACGGGCGGTCCGGCTCGGTGCGGACGCGATCGCCGTCTCGAACCATGGCGGCCGCACGCTCGACACGCTGCCGGCGAGCATCGTCGCGCTGGAGGTGGTCGCCGGGCAGGTCGACGGCCGCGTGCCTCTCCTGCTCGACGGAGGCATCCGCCGCGGCACCGACATACTGAAGGCGCTGGCCCTCGGCGCCAGCGCCTGCATGATCGGCCAACCGGTGATGCACGCGCTGGCCGTCGCCGGCCCCGTGGGCATTGCCCATCTTCTGGTCATCCTGCGGGCCGAGCTGGAGGTCGCGATGGCCCTGACCGGCCGGGCATCCATAGATGCGATCGATTCGACGACCCTGTGGAGGCCGGCGTAGCTGCATGGGAGCAGGGCTGCCGGAGACGGCGATCATGCTTCCGGGCGGCTGATCGCCATCGGTGCCGGCAAGGATCGGAGGGAGATTCTCGATCGCTTGCCTGCTCAGCCATGCCGCCTGCCGAAAGCGGGGACGCACCGCGGCTTCATGCTTTCGGGTGGTTGAGATCGCAGGACACGCAAGTGGTCCGGAAGGTCGCAGTGCGCGCGACACGGAAGAGCCTCAGGGGCTTCGGTTCCTCGGGCAGCTTCTCCTCCGTGACGAAGAACGGCGTGGCGCGTCCGCGTTCGATCGGGCTGATCCGGCAAGCCGCCGCTGCGCCAGACGCCTCGTCCTTCGACGACGGTGCAGGGCCGGTCCGGAGGCGGCTGCCGCCAGGCCCGTTGCCGCATATCCCTTGCGCTACTTGAAATCCCGGCTCCGCACGTGGATCTGCCCGGTCGGCAGGCGCGGTTGCGGGTCGCCGCCGGCGCCCCGCGCGCCGACGGTGGCGAGATCCTTCGAGAGGTCGAGGAATCGCTCGGCGACGATGTGCACCACCTCGCCCTCGCGCTGGACGCGCCCGCAGACGCCGATCAGGCGCGCGCCGATGATGACGGCGCGGTCGCGCTGGAACAGCTTCTGCCAGATGACGACATTGGCGATGGCCGTCTCGTCCTCGAGGGTCATGAAGACGACGCCCTTGGCCGAGCCCGGCCGCTGGCGCACGAGGATCAGGCCCGCCACCTCGCCCCTGGCGCGGTCGCGCGCGGCCGTGGCCTCGGCGCAGGTGACGATGCGGCGGCGGGCGAGGTCGGCCCGGAGGAAGCTCAGCGGGTGCGCCCTCAGCGTCAGCCCCAGATGGCCGTAATCCTCGACGACCTCGCCGCCGTCCGGCATGGGATGGAGCCGCACCGGGGGCTCGTTCTGCTCGGCGCGCGGCAGGGGCGACGGCGCGTCGGCGGCCGCGAACAGCGGCAGCGGCGCGTCGCGCAGCGCCTTGATCGCCCACAGCGCCTCGCGCCGGGCAAGGCCCAGCGC
>JAEZXF010000514.1 GCA_023419995.1 Pseudomonadota bacterium
TGCCCGCGCCGATCGCGGCGACGCCGCCCGCGCCGCGCCGGGCGAGCCGGCCGGCGAGCGCCGCCACCTCCGGCTCCTGCATGCCGGCCGCGCCCGCGCCGATGCAGTCGAGCATCACCAGTTTGGCCTGCGCGACCAGCGCCGGAGGGAGTGCGGCGAAGCGCAGGGACGCGGCGAAGCGCGCCCATTGGTGCTGCCAGGCCGGGCGCGGCTCGGCCAGGAGCACGGAGGCTGGAACGATGCCGGGCGTCACGATGGTCATGGTCCCCTCCCCTTCAGAGCCCGAGATAGGTGCGCTTGAGCTCGGGATTGCCGGTGATCTCGGCAGCCGTGCCGGACATGATGATCCGGCCGTTCTCGACGATGTAGGCGCGCGAGGCGATCTCCAGCGACTGGACGACGTTCTGCTCGACCAGCATCACCGGCAGGCCGTCGGCGTTCAGCCGGCGCACGAGGCTGAACATCTCGTCCACCAGCAGCGGCGACAGGCCGAGCGACGGCTCGTCTAGGATCAGCAGCTTCGGCTCGGCCATCAGCCCGCGGCCGATGGCGAGCATCTGCTGCTCGCCGCCCGACAGCGTGCCCGCGGCCTGCCCGGCGCGTTCCTTGAGCCGCGGGAAGGTGGCGTAGACGTTGTCGATGTTGCGGGCGCGGTTGCCGCGGCCGCGGCGGTAGCTGCCGACCTCGAGATTCTCCAGCACGGTCATGTTGGGGAAGATCTTGCGCCCCGCGGGGACGTGGATCAGCCCCGCGTCGACCGCGGCCGACGACGACGCGCCGAGCGCGACGCCGTCGAAAACGATGCTGCCGGCGGTGACGGGCAGGATGCCCGAGAGCGCCATGTTGAGCGTGGTCTTGCCCACCCCGTTGGCGCCGAGCACGGCGACGATCTCGCCCCTGCCGACCGACAGGTCGATGCCGCGCAGCACCTCTACCGGGCCGTAGCCGGCGCGCAGCCCCTTCACCTCAAGCATGGGCGCCTCCCTGCTGCCGCGCGAGGCGGTCGGCCGATCCCTTGCCGAGATAGGCCTCGATCACCGCGGGGTCGTTGCAGACGACGGAGGGCGTTCCCTGGGCGATCATCCTGCCCTGGGTCAGCACGTAGACGTTCTCGCACAGGTTCATCACCGCCTGCATGACGTGCTCGATCATCAGGATGGTGACGCCGCCGTCGCGGATGGCCCGGATGACCGGAATGATGTCGCGGATCTCCGACGGGTTGAGGCCCGCCAGCACCTCGTCGAGGAGGAGGAGCTGCGGCTCGGTCGCCAGCGCGCGGGCAAGCTCCAGCCGCTTGCGGCCGGCGACGGTGAGGCTCGCGGCCGACTTGTCGAGATCCCTTTCGAGGCCGACCCGGCGGGCGACGTCGCGCGCCTTCGCCACCGCGTCCGCCGGCTTGTGGTGACGCAGATAGGCGCCGACGGTGATGTTCTCGCACACGTTCAGCCCGCTGAACGGCTGGACGATCTGGAAGGTGCGGGCGATGCCCATCGCCGCGCGGTGGTGCGGGTGCTCGCGGGTGACGTCGCGGCCGAGGAAGGCGACGGTCCCCTCCGTCGGCTTCAGGAAGCCGGCGATGACGGCGAAGAGCGTGGTCTTGCCGGCGCCGTTGGGACCGATCAGGCCGGTTATCGAGCCCTGCGGCACCGAGAGCGAGGCGTCGTTGACGGCGACGAGGCCGCCGAACCGCATGGTGACGTTCCTGGCGTCGAGCATCATGCGCCTCCCTTGCGGAACAGGCGCGCCGACAGCCGGCGCAGCACGCCGAGGATGCCGTCGGAGGCGAAGGCGACGACCGCGATCAGCACGATGGCGAACACCATCAGGTCGATCCCCGGCACCCGGCCGGCGAAGCTCTTGGTGACCTCGCCGAGGCCGTGCAGCGTGACCGCGCCGATCAGCGGCCCGAGGACGAGGCCGCGCCCGCCGACCATCGGCGCCAGCAGCGCCTCGATCGAGATCCAGATGCCGAAGGAGATCGCCGCGTCGATGTAGAGAAAGTACTGGGTGTAGAGCACCCCCGCCGCCGCGGTCATCGCGCCGGAGATGCCGATCGCCTTCAGCTTGACGGCGAGCACGTCGACGCCGAGCGCCCGCGCCGCGTCCTCGTTCTCGCGCACGGCGACCAGATGCGCGCCGAAGCGGGAGCCGACGATGCGCTGTGCCACGACCAGGCTGGCGAACACGAAGGCGAGCGCGAGCCACATGAAGCTGGAGCGCTCGGAGAACTGCATGTTCCAGAAGCCCGGGTCGAGCTTCAGCAGCAGGCCGGCCGCGCCGCCGGTGAAGTCCATCGAATTGGCGAGCACGCGCATCAGCTCGGCGAAGGCGAGCGTCACCAGCGCGAAATAGGAGCCGCGCAGGCCGGCGCGGAAGCTCAGATAGCCGACGAACAGCCCGAACGCCGCGCCGGCCGCGACCGCGGCGGCGAAGGCCAGCCACGCGTTGACGCCGAACTGGAGCTGCAGGATCGCGGTGGTGTAGGCGCCGACGCCGAAGAACATGGCGTGGCCGAAGGAGGTCTGCCCGCCGATGCCGCCCAGCACGTTCCAGCCCTGCGCGGCGAGCGCGATGATCAGGACCAGGGTGAGGAAGTTGAAGAAGGTGTTGGAGGCGATGACCAGCGGGGTCAGCGCCAGGACCAGCGTGATCGCGACGATCCAGAGATAGGTGCGCGCGATCATGCCTTGGCTCCGAAGAGGCCGGTCGGACGGAACAGCAGGACCAGGATGAAGATGATGAAGATGCCGATCTGGCCGAGGCTCTCGCCGAGATAGAGCCCGCTCAGGCTCTCGACGATGCCGATGATGAGGCCGCCGGCCATCGCGCCGGGAACCGACCCCATGCCACCCAGCACCACGACGGTGAAGGCGATGCTGACGAAGGCGCCGCCGATGCGCGGATTGACGTAGAAGGTCGGCATCAGCAGGCTCGCCGCGATCGCCAGCGCCGCGCAGCCGAGGCCGAAGGTGACGGCGTAGATGTGGCCGACATGGATGCCGGCGAGCCGGGCGCCCAGCTTCTCGCGCGAGACGGCGCGGATCGCCTTGCCGGTGTCGGTGCGGCTCATCAGCAGCCAGAACAGCAGCGCGACCGCGGCCGAGCCGAAGAAGCCGACGAGACGCGCGCTCGACAGAAGGAACGGGCCGGTGTCGACCACGGAGAACGAAATGTCGGTCGACACCGAGCGCGTATCGGAGCCGAACGAGGCCAGCAGCGCGTTCTCGATCAGGATCGACAGGCCGAGCGTGATCATGAGGATGTTGCCGTCGTCGCCGTGCGCAGCCGGCCCGATGACGAAGCGCTGCACGGCGTAGCCGAGCGCGAAGAACACCGGCGTCAGGATCGGGATGGCCATGTAGGGGTCGACGCCGAACGCCGCGTTCAGTCCCCACACGGCGAACATGGCGCCGGCGAGCGTCGCGCCGTGGGCGAAGTTGATGATGTGGAGGACGCCGTAGACCAGCGTCAGGCCGAGAGCGACGAGGGCGTAGATCGCTCCGGTGAGCAGACCGTTCAGCATCGCCTCGATGATGATGATGGGAGGATACATGGACCGTTCCGCGCAGCGAAGCCGAAAGCGGCCCAGGCCCGCCGCGTCGGCAGGCCCGGGCGACGTCGAATCCCGTCAGCCGTTCGACGGGAAGTTCGGCTTCGCGTTGGCGAACTCTTCCGGGAACACCACCTTGATGTCGCCCGACTGGACCTGCGTCGAGACGGGTGCCGCGCCCATGTTCTGGCCGTTCTCGAACCGGGGCGGCCCGTAGGGCATCAGGTGGCCGGCATAGGTCGAGGCCGCCAGCGCCGTGATGATCTGGCCCCTGTCGGCCGCGCCAGCCCGCTCGATCGCGTCCGCCAAGAGGCCGACGCAGGAATAGTTCAGCGGCGTGTTGTAGTTGTAGGGCTTGCCCGTCGCCTCGACGCGCTTCTGCAGCGCCAGCGCCTTCTCGTTGCGCGGGTCGTGCCAGTGGTTGCAGTCCATGATGTTCTCGGCCGCCTCGGGGAACTCGGCGACGAAGCGGCGGTTGGAGGCCGCGCCGTTGAGGACCGCGTAGACGCCCTTCGGCCGGACGCGCTGCTGCTGCATGGTGCGCGCCAGGAGCACGGTCTCGCCGTAATAGGTGCTGGGGATGATGAGATCGGGGTTGAGCGAGCGCAGGCGCAGCGTGATGTTGGACAGGTCGCGCGACGGCGTCGGCACGGCCAGCATTTCGAGGATCTCGAAGCCGTATTTCGGCAGCTCCTCGGCCATCAGCTTGGCGAGGCCCGAGCCGAACAGCCCGTCCTCGTGGACGAGGGCGACGGTCTTTGCCGGGTTGCCGGCGGCCTCGTTGATGGTGACGAGGTTCTTGATCGCCGCGCCGGTGCACAGCGAGAAGCCGGGCGCGAAGCGGAAGGTGTTGGCGAGGCCGCGGCTGATGATCTGGTCGCTGACGCCGACGTCAACGATGTAGGGAAGGTCGTAGCGCGCGGCGGCCTGGGTGGCCGCGAGGCAGATCGGGCTGGCGAAGCCGCCGACGATGGCGACGACGCCCTCCTCCTGCATGCGCTCGACTTCCTGCGTGCCGGCCTCCGGCGTCGAGCGCGCGTCGCCGAACACCATCTCGATCTTCGCGCCGTCCAGCGCCTTGATGCCGCCGGCCTCGTTGATGTCGGCGATGGCCGCCTCGGCACCGATGCGGCCGTATTCGCCGTCCTGCGCCAGCGCGCCGGTGACCGGCTGGAGGATGCCGACCTTGATCGGGGCCGGCTCGGCGCCGCGGACGACCGCCGGGGCCGCGATGGTGGCGACGACCGCCGCTCCTCCCTTGAGGACGGTTCTGCGGTCGAGCGTCGTGTTCAGGAACTTCATGGCTTGGTTCTCCTCTGATTGGCCGGCCACTTGCTGCCGTTGCTGTTGTTGTTGTCGTTGTTCTGTGCCGATGCGCCCGGCGCGTCGGCGGGCATCCAGCGCCGGGCGCCGTCGGCGCCCGTCCGCTCGAGTTCCATGTGGAAGGAATACCGGTCGGGCCGGTAGAAGGCCTGCAGGTGCTCGATGCCGCGCCCGGACGGGTCGAAGACGACGCGCGTCATCGCGATCAGGGCGGCGCCGATGTCGAGGTCGAGCGCCGCGGCGACGTCGGGGCTGGCGAGCGTGGCGCCGATGGTCTGGCGCGCCCGCTCGGCGACGATGCCCGAGCGCTCGAGAAGCTCCAGAAGCGG
>JAEZXF010000523.1 GCA_023419995.1 Pseudomonadota bacterium
GTCGTCAACGTGTCGGCGACGCTCGGCGTCGGCGCGAGCCTGCAGTCGATGCTGGAGGGCGCGACCGTGCGCAACAGCTTCTGCGGCTTCTCCAACCGCAACGGGCTGGCCGCGTGTGACCTGGTCGCCAGCGGCTTCACCGGTGAGACTGAATCACTGGGCAGTGTCTACGGCTCGATCCTCGCCACCGGCTTCGACCCGGCATTGATGGTCGAGGAGCTGGGCGCGCGCTACGAGATCCAGCGAAACTACTTCAAGCGTCACGCCGCCTGCCGCTTCACGCACGGCGCGCTCGACGTCGTGGCGTCGCTCCTGGCCCAGGGGCCGATCGTCCCGGAGGACGTCGCCGGCATCGAGGTCGAGACCTACGCCTACGCCGCCCAGCTCGACAGCACGGAGCCGGCGAACATGCTCGCCGCCAAGTTCTCGCTGCCCTTCGCCATCGCGACGACGATCGTCAACGGTGCGGCCACGGTGCCGGCGTTCCGGCAGGCGGCCGTCGCCGACGGGACGATCCGTGCGCTGGCGCGCAAGGTCTCGGTGCGCGAGGAGCCGGGGTTCACCGCGCTTCTGCCCGACAAGCGGCCGGCGCGCGTCAGCATGACGCTGGCCGACGGGCGGGTGGTGACCGGCGAGACCATGACCAATCGCGGCGACGCGACCGACCCCTACACGCCGGACGAAGTGCGGGCGAAGTTCTTCGAGCTCGCCGTTCCGGTGTGGGGCGAGGACCATGCGGGCCGGGTGCACGCGGCCGTCGAGGCGATCGAAAAGGCGGAAGGCCTGACGGGGCTCAATGCCCTTCTCGCCCGGCCGCCGCTCAGGAAAGCAGGGAAATGAGCTTGAAAAACCTACTGTCCCGCAAGGGGCCGATCGTGGCGCCGGGCATCTACGACGCCCTGACGGGCTCGATCGCGGCCGATGCCGGCTTCGAGGCGCTGTATCTCTCCGGCGCGGCCATCGCCTACACGAAGCTCGGCCGCCCCGATATCGGGCTGGTGTCGATGACCGAGGTCGCGCAGGTGATCGAGCTGGTGCGGCAGCGCGTCGAGACGCCGCTGATCGTCGACGCCGACAACGGCTACGGCAACGCGCTCAACGTGCAGCGAACCGTGCGTACTTTCGAGCGCGCCGGCGCGTCGGCGATCCAGCTCGAGGACCAGACGCTGCCCAAGCGCTGCGGCCATTTGCACGACAAGACGCTGATCTCGGCCACCGAGATGGCCGGCAAGGTGAAGGCGGCCGTCGACGCGCGCCAGAGCGAAGACACGCTGATTGTCGCGCGCACCGACGCCGTCGCCGTCGAGGGCTTCGAGCGGGCGATCGAGCGCGCCTCGCTCTATGCCGACGCCGGCGCCGACGTCCTCTTCGTCGAGGCGCCGCGCTCGCTCGACCAGATGGAGGCCATCTGCAAGGCGCTGGGCGGCCGCCTGCCGCTGCTCGTCAACATGGTGGAAGGCGGCGACACGCCGCTGATGACGACCGCGCAGCTCGGCGCGCTGGGCTACAGCATCGTCATCTTTCCCGGCGGCATCGCCCGCGCCATCGCCCGCACGGCGCAGGACTACTATCGCTCGCTGTTCGCCAACGGCACCAACCAGCCCTTCGCCGACCGCATGTTCCAGTTCAACGAGCTGAACGACCTGATCGGCACGCCCGAGATGCTCGAGGCCGGGCTGCGCTACGAGACCTTCGATGCGTCGGCTGCGCCCGTCCGGAAAGGATCGCGAGCATGAGCGCGAGGATGCCGGATCCGGTCACGCTCGCCATCCTCAACGGCAGGCTGGAGCAGATCGCCGACGAGATGGACGCGACGCTCTATCGCTCGGCCTTCAACCCGATCATCGCCGAGGCCCGCGACGCCTGCCACGGCCTCTATCACGCCGACACCGGCGCGACGCTGGTCCAGGGAACGCGCGGGCTGCCGATCTTCGTCGGCGCGATGGCGTTCGCGGTGAAGGCGGTGATCGACAAGGTGGCGCAGGAGGGCAGCCTTTCGCCCGGCGACACCTTCCTGTTCAACGACCCCTATGCCGGCGGGACGCATCTCAACGACTTCCGGCTGGTGCGGCCGGTGTTCCGCAGCGGCAAGCTCTATTGCTGGATCGCCTCCGTCGGGCACTGGCTCGACATCGGCGGCAACGTGCCGGGCGGCTTCAACGCCCGGGCGACCGAGAGCTTCCAGGAAGGCGTGCGCATCCCGCCGGTGAAGCTGTTCTCGAAGGGCGTCATCAACAACGACATCGTCGAGATCCTGTCGGCCAACTCCCGCGTGCCGCTGTCCAACTACGGCGACCTCAACGGCCAGCTCAACGCCCTCGACCTCGGCGAGCGGCGGCTGGGCGAGTTGCTCGACGCCTATGGCGACGATACGGTCGAGGCCGCCTTCGAGGTGTTCTCCAACCGCGCCGACGCGATGATGCGCGAGGCGATCCGGGCGCTGCCCGACGGCCGCTACAGCTTCGAGGACTATCTCGACAATGACGGCATCACGCCCGACCGGCTGACCATCGCTCTCGACCTCACCATCGCCGGCGACGAGATGGTGCTGGACTTCTCGCGCTCCTCGGCCCCGTGCGCCGGGCCGCTGAACATCGCCTACTCGACGGCCGCGGCCTGCTGCTACGTGGCGCTGAAGCACGTCTTCACGGCGGTGCCTGCCAATGCGGGCTGCCTGCGGCCGATCACCTTCGTCATCCCCGACACGACGCTGCTCGGCGTCAGTCCGCCGAAGCCGGTCGGCGGCTACACCGAGACGATCCTCAGGGTGATCGGCGTCGTCTTCGGCGCGCTGGCCAAGGCGGACCCGGCGCGCGCCACCGCCGGGCCGTTCGGCACCATCAACGCGCTGTCCATCGCCGGCTACCGCAACGACGGCTCGCGCTACGTCATGTTCTCCTTCTTCGGCGGCGGCCTCGGCGGCAACCCGGAGAGCGACGGCCTCAACCACGCCAACAACCCGATCTCGATGGCGACGATCCCGCCGGCGGAGATCCTCGAGGCGTCCTATCCGGTGCTGTTCACCCAGTGGGCGCTGCGGCCGGATTCCGCCGGGGCGGGCTATCACCGCGGCGGGGTCGGCGCGGTCTACGAGGTGGAGGCGATGACCGACGCCGACGTGTTCCTGCTCGGCGAGCGCGGCGTCTACCCGCCGTTCGGCGTCGCGGGCGGCGGCGCGGCGGCGCTCAACCGCGTCGTCTGGCAGAGCGAGGACGGCGCGGAGCGCTCGCCGCCGCTGGCGTCGAAGATCGCCGACGTCCGCATCCGGGCCGGCC
>JAEZXF010000537.1 GCA_023419995.1 Pseudomonadota bacterium
GTCACCTTCCGCACCATCGACATCGGCGGCGACAACGAGCTGTCCTACTTCAAGGCGGTCGAGAACGAGGAGAACCCGGCGTTGGGCTGGCGCGCGGTGCGGCTCACCCTCGACAGGCCGGGCCTTCTGCGCACGCAGATGCGGGCGCTGCTCAAGGCCGCGGGCGGGCGCGAGCTGCGCGTGATGCTGCCGATGGTGACCGAGATCGCCGAGATCCGCCAGGCGCGCGAGATCATCGACAAGGAGGTGCGGCACCTGTCGCGCTTCGCCCACCACCTGCCGACCGCGCTCAAGCTCGGGGCGATGATCGAGGTGCCGTCGCTGATGTGGCAGCTCGAGGAGCTGATGAACACGGTCGACTTCGTCTCGGTCGGCTCCAACGACCTGTTCCAGTTCGTCACCGCCACCGACCGCGGCAACTCCAGGGTCGGCGACCGCTTCGACCCGATCTCGGTGCCGTTCCTGCGGCTCCTGCGCCAGATCGCCGAGGCGGGACGCGAGACGGGAACGCCGGTGACGCTGTGCGGCGAGCTGGCCGGCAGGCCGATCTCGGCCATGGCGCTGCTCGGGATCGGCTACCGCTCGATCTCCATGTCGCCGGCGTCGATCGGCCCGGTGAAGGGGATGCTGACGGAACTGCCGCTCGGCAGGCTGACCGAGTTGATGGACGACACGCTCAACGCGCAGACCTGCGAGAAGGACGTGCGCGGCATGCTGGCCGCGTTCGCGGCCGAGAACGACATTCCCCTCTAGACCGCGCCAACCGCCCGCGAAGGCGGTGGCAGGACAGAGCCTCTTGTTTTTATGCGGTTCACGGCGGAAAAGCGCGTCGCACCTTTCGCGGAACCGCCCTGAACAGACACTCCATGACGGATACCCCATGATCGAACTGCCGCGCGACCGGATGGACCAGGTCCTGAAACGCTTCGAGCTCGTCGAGGTCCGGATGGCGGCCGGTCCCGACCCCGAAGCCTACGTGAAGCTCGCGTCCGAATATTCCGAGCTCCAGGAGATGGCGGGCAAGATCCGCGAGCTGCGCGCCGCCGAGGGCGAGCTCGCCGACCTCGAAGCCATGCTCGCCGACAAGGCGACCGACGCCGAGATGCGCGAGCTGGCCGAGGCCGAGCTGCCGGGCGTCGAGGCGCGGATCGAGGATCTGCAGAAGGAAATCCAGATCCTCCTCCTGCCCAAGGACGCCGCCGACGAGAAGAACGCGATCCTCGAGATCCGCGCCCGCACCGGCGGCGACGAGGCGGCGCTGTTCGCGGGCAACCTCTACCGAATGTACGAGCGCTACGCGGCGCGCATGGGCTGGCGCCTCGAGCTGATCTCGGCCAGCGAAGGCGAGGTCGGCGGCTTCAAGGAGGCGATCGCCTCGGTCTCGGGCAAAGGGGTGTTCGCGCACCTCAAGTTCGAATCGGGCGTCCATCGCGTGCAGCGCGTCCCCGAGACCGAGGCCAGCGGCCGCATCCACACCTCGGCCGCCACGGTCGCCGTGCTGCCCGAGGCCGAGGAGGTCGACGTCGAGATCCGCAACGAGGACATCCGCATCGACACGATGCGCGCCTCGGGCGCGGGCGGCCAGCACGTCAACACCACCGATTCGGCCGTGCGCATCACCCACCTGCCGACCGGCATCATGGTCGTCTCGGCCGAGAAGTCGCAGCACCAGAACCGGGCGCGCGCCATGCACATCCAGCGCGCGCGGCTCTACGACATGGAGCGCGAGATGGCGGCGGGCGCCCGCGCCGAATCGCGGCGGCTGCAGGTCGGCTCGGGCGACCGCTCGGAGCGCATCCGCACCTACAACTTCCCGCAGGGGCGGGTGACCGACCACCGCATCAACCTCACGCTCTACAAGCTCGACCAGGTGATGGAGGGCGACCTCGACGACATCGTCAGCGCGCTGATCTCCGACTACCAGTCGAAGCTCCTGGCCGATGCCGGGCAGGATGGCTGAGGACGGCCCCCCGCCGTCGCTCGGGCCGCTCCTCCGGCAGGTGCGCTCGATGCTGGAGGCGGCGGGCATGGCCGACGCCGCGCTCGAAGCGCGGCTGATCGTCGAGCACGCGACCGGCGCGACGCGGGCCGACCTCCTCGTCTCTCCCGACCGGGCCGTGACGCCGGAGCAGGCGGCCGCGGCAAGGGCGATGCTCGAAAGGCGCCTCGCGGGCGAGCCGGTCTTCCGCATCCTCGGCCAGCGCGAGTTCCACGGCCTGCGGCTTTCGCTTTCGCCGGGCACGCTGGAGCCGCGCCCCGACACGGAGGCGCTGGTCGGCGCGGCGTTGCCGCATGCGCGGGCGATGGCGGCGCGGCATGGTGCCTGCCGCATCCTCGATCTCGGCACCGGCACCGGGGCGGTGGCGCTGGCGCTGCTCGCCGCCGAGCCGCTGGCGACGGCGCTGGCGACCGACATTTCGTCCGATGCCCTTGCGACGGCGGCAAGGAATGCCGATATGACGGGTCTGGCGGCGCGGTTGCGCGCCCGTCAGTCGGACTGGTTCGCGGCGGTCGACGGACGATTTCATCTTGTCGTCTCAAATCCGCCCTATATTCCGACGATAGAAATCGGGTCGCTGGCGCGCGAGGTGCGCGAGCACGATCCCCGGGCGGCGCTGGAGGGCGGACCTGATGGTCTCGATGCCTACCGCGCCATAGCCGGTGGGGGGGAGCGGCATCTGGAAGACGGCGGCATCGTCGCGCTCGAGATC
>JAEZXF010000559.1 GCA_023419995.1 Pseudomonadota bacterium
CGGCGGGACGGACGACGCCGCACGCCCGGCGCTCCTGTCGGCCCGCACCACGCGCCTGCTCAACGACATGGCGCAGGCATTCCGGCAGGCGCCCGCCGTCCGCCTTCCACCCGAGGCGGAGACGCTCTCCTCGCTGTGAACCTTTCCGTTCCCGCTTGACATTTGGCGCGCCGGCGGCGACCGCTTGGTCTCACCGCTTCCGCCGCTGGCACCCCGCCGCACGATCCAAAGTCGCCATGCTGAAATCCATCCTGCTCACGGCCCTGACCATCGCCATCGCCGTCGGCGGCGGCGCGGGCAGCGTCTGGCTGGCGCTGGAATGGGATTTCGGCTTCGGCACCATCACCATCGGCAACTGGACCGCCTTTCCCGATCACGGCACCCCGGAGGCGGATCCCTATTCGCGCGCGCGCTTCTCGCGCGAGGCCGACCTCGCCCTCGGCCGCGCCGAAGGCCTCGTCTTCACGGCACGCCGCGACAGCTCGGACATGCCGCTGGCGCTCGAATGCCGCTACCGGATCGAGGGCACCCTCCCCCCGTCGCGCTTCTGGACCCTGTCGGCCCGCGACGCGTCGAACGCCGTCATCAACCTAGGGGGCGGCCGGTCGCCCGCGCTCCACTCGCGCGCCCTGCTGCGCGAGCCGGACAACTCCATCGTCACCACCGTGTCGCGCCATCCCGCGCCCGGCAACTGGCTCGCCGTCCGGGGCTCCGGCTCCTTCACCCTGGTGCTGGCGCTCTACGACACCGCCATCTCGTCCAGCGCCCGCATCACCGAGGTCGAGCTGCCGCGCATCGTCCGCGAGGGCTGCGATGGCTAGGCTCCTCCATGCGCTCGCGCTCGGTCTCCTCGGTGCCGGCGTCGTCCACATCGCCGTGCTGCTGCTTGTGCCGTCCTACTCGGAGCGCGACGCATGGTCGGCGCTGTCGCAGCAGGCCAATTTCTACCGGATGGTGCGGCTCGATCCGCCGAACGCCCCGCCGCTGATCGGCTCGCTCGATCCGCTGTTCGACGCGGTCGCCTGCCGGTTCGATCTCCGCGATGGCGTGGTTCAGGTGCATGGCGAGGGGCAGGTGCCCTACTGGTCGGTCTCCGTCCACGACCGCGCCGGCCTCAACATCTTCGCGTTCAACGACCGGTCGTCGCCGCAGGGCCAGCTCGATCTGGTCGTCGCCACCCCGGCGCAGATGATCGCGCTGCGCAACGCGCTGCCGCCGGCGCTCGACGGTTCGGTCTTCGCCGAAGCCGGCGTCGACGAGGGCATCGTCGTCGTGCGCACCTTCGCGCCCGACGAGAGCTGGGAGCCTGCGATATCGGAATGGCTGCGCGGCATCGGCTGCACGCTGCACTGACCGGCGGCTAGCGCGCCTTTTCCTTGCGCCCGCGCCGGCCGCCGCTCGCCACTTTGGGGGAAGCGGTCTTGTCGTCGCCGGTGGGGTGCTCGTAGCGCACGCCGGGGAAGATGATGATCGTGGCGTCGCCCGCCGTCACCGGCATGCGCGGCCGGGCCCTCGAGCGGACGACGAAAGGAAGTATGGTAGCCATGACTGTGCTCGCTGCCGGTTGCGATCGGAGCAGGACGCTACGCCTCCGCGACCATAACGCGCAGCAGAGAGTTAACAGCTCGTTAAAGGATTCATTCTAGCTTTAGCGTCTCCCCGTGGCGCGTCCTGCGCGCGGGGGTGCGTATCAGTCGTTGTTCCAGGCGTTCTCGTGTTTCGATCGGGCTATCCCAACACCGCTTCCTACCGCGCAGCCGGAAAGGCCGACCGCCTGCTGCGCGCCGCCGTCACCTCCTTCTGCTCGATCGCCCGCCCGACGCGGCGCGAGATCGCGCAGCTCGACGATCTCGCCGCGCCGCTCGTCGCCGGCGCGTCCGAGGAGACGCTGCGCTTCGTCGCCGCGGCGCTGTCGGAAACGTCCTTCGCCCCGCCCTCGCTGGTGCGCCGTCTGTCGGATCTCCCGGTCGAGATCTCCGCGCCGCTGCTGATGCGCTCGCCGATCCTCATGCCCATCGACCTTCTGGCTCTGATCGGCCGCCGAGGCTCCGCCCATGCGCGGGCGATCGCCGCCCGCCCCGGCCTCGACGAGCGCCTGATGCGGCTGATCGCCTCGCTCGCCATCGGTCCGAACGAGCCGATGCCCGCCTCGGCCGAGGAGGCCCGCGACCGCCTGCGCGCCATGATGCTGCCGGCGCAGCAAACCCCGCCGGAAGCGGCGCCCGCCCCGGAAGAGGAACCGGCGCCCGCTTCGCCGGTCCGCCTGCGCTGGGAGGGAAAGCCCGGGGCCTATCGCAAGCTGCGCTCGACGGCGCTGACCGGCGCGCCGGCGCTGTTCCGGACGGCGCTGGCCGATGCGCTCGGCATCCCGCACGACCATGCGCGCGACATCGCCGAGGACGCCGACCCCGCGCGCCTGATCGTCGCGCTGCGCGCGCTTTCGCTGTCCGAGGAAGAAGCCTTTCTGGTCATGCAGTGCCTGCGCCCGGCGCGCGACCGGCGCGCCATCTCGGCGTATCTCGACGCGTGGCAGTCCGTCTCCGAGGAGGATGCCCGCCGCGTCGCCTCGACCTGGCGCGCGCCGTCGCCGCACGGCAGCCCCGCCAATGGCGAGGGCCGCGCGCTCAGGGCGTCGTGACGCTCACCAGCCGGCTGAACGTCGCGTCGTCCACCTCCAGTTCGACGACCCACAGGTCGGGATCGAACCGCGCCTCGCGCGCGATCCGCTTTTCCACCTCCTCGCCGTCGTCGGTGCGCAGCACCTCGGCGAACAGCCGCTCCTGCGGTCCGGCCTCGCCGTAGCTCGTCTGCGGGGCGGGCGCGTAGAGGGTCACCTCGCCCAGCCTGTCGCGGCGGCGGATCATCACCGCGCCGGCCTCGGTCGCGCCCCGCCGCTCGACGGTGGCGAAGCCGCCCTCCGCGAAGGCGCGGCGGACGACCGAGGAAACCCAGAAGTCGGTGGTGACGCGCAAGGCCGTATCAGTCTGTCAGGCCGATATCGCGCATCTTGGCGTAGAGTGCCTGGTCCGGCTCGCCGGTCTCCGGCAGGCCGAACAGCGACTGGAACTCGAGGATCGCGGCCCGCGTGCGCGAGCCGACCATGCCGTCGATCTCGATCCCGTCATTGCCGAAGGCCCTCAGCCCCGCCTGGATGCGCATCACGATGGGGTCGCCGCGCGGCGGCGCGGACGACGTCTCGATCATGTCGGTGCCGGGCGAGCCCTGCGGCAGCGGCGGCGCGCCGGCAGCGCTCCTCGGGCGTGCGCCGAGCTGGGTCAGGAGCTGGTCGTCGATGTCGGCCGAGGCGCTCAGCCCGACCATCTTGCGATAGGCTTCGATCGCGCCGCGCGTCTGCGGCCCGGTCAGGCCGTCGACGGTGCCGGAATAGAGGTTGAGGCCGGCGAGGATGCGCTGGACCTCCTGCACCACCGGGTCGCCCCTGGTCGCGGGCGGGGCGCCGGGAGCGGCAGGCGCCGACGGCGCGGCCGGTGCCGCCGCCGTCTCGCGCTGCTTCAGCTTTTCGCGCTCTATGCGGATGATGGTCTCGATCGCCGCCGTGTCGGCCTCGGTCTCGGGCTGCGCGAGCCGGCTCGAATCGACCGGCTGGGCCGCCAGCGGCCGCGTCGGGAAGAAGGCGCTGCCGTGCGCGTGCGGCTGGTACCACAGCGCGTTGGCCGCGACGTAGGCGAAGGCCACGGCAAAGGCCGTCACCCCGCCGACGGCCGTGCGGTGCCGCAGGAGGAACGCGGCGACCCCGCTCTCCTCGTCGTCGAACTCGTCGACGGGCCTGCGGCCGTTACGCGATCTTGCGGAGCGCGGTGCCATGTCTTTCCCCTGTTTCGCCCACCGGGTCCGTCTCCGCGCCGCATTCGGCCGGGGTTGCGGCCGGCAGGCCCACCGTCACGGTGGTCCCCAGCCCCGGTGCGCTCTCGATGCTCATGGTGCCGCCATGCAGCTTCACCAGACCCTTGACCAGCGACAGGCCGAGGCCCGTTCCCTGGAACTGGCGCGTATAGTCGTTCTGCACCTGCATGAACGGCCGGCCGAGCTTCGCCAGATCGTCGTTGCCGATGCCGATGCCCGTGTCGTTGACGAAGATGCGCACCATGCCGTCGCGGCTGGTGGCATTGACGGTGACATGCCCGCCCTCGGGCGTGAACTTCACCGCGTTCGACAGCAGGTTGATGAGGATCTGCTGCACGGCGCGCCGGTCGCCCAGCACCTGCCCGAGGCCGTGCGGCAGCTTTGCCGTCAGCGTCACGCCCCGCTCGCCGGCCTGCGGCTCCAGCATGGCGCAGGACAGCTCCACCGCCGGCTTGAGGTCGAACGGCTCGACATGGATGCGATAGGATCCGGCCTCGATCTTCGAGACGTCGAGGATCGCGTTGACGACCGACAGCAGATGGTTGCCGGCATCGCGGATCAGCCCGACCTGCTCGGTCTGCTTCGGCGTCATGTCGCCCGAGATCTCGCGGTGGAGCAGCATGTCGGAAAAGCCGATGATCGCGTGGAGCGGCGGCCTGAGCGCGTGGCTGACCGTGGCAAGGAACCGGCTCTTCGCCACCTCGCTCGCATCGGCTTCCTCGCGTGCCTGCGCCAGCTCCCGGCGCAGCGTGGCCTTCTCGCTGCCGTCGCGGATGATCGCCGCCACCGCACCGGCGTCGGCCGCCACCATGTCGACGTCGAAAGAGCGGAAGAAGGCGGCCTCGCCCGCCTCGGCGACCGGCATCCTGATCCTCGCCTCGCAACGCGCCGGACCCGCGCCCTCGCGCACCCGCGCCGCGGCGCAGAGGAAGGCGACCCGGTCCGCGACATGGACGCGCTCGAACAGGCCGCTGCCGAGAAGAAGCGCGGGATCGACGCCGAGCAGCCGCGAAGCCTGGGGCGAGACGCTCTCCGCCTCGGCGGCGCGCGAAAGCCGCACCACCACCGCGTCGAAGGCGCGCTCGGCAAGGACGGGCTCCGGCTCGCCG
Organism: Pseudomonadota bacterium; assembly: GCA_023419995.1. Lineage (GTDB taxonomy): Bacteria > Pseudomonadota > Alphaproteobacteria > Rhizobiales > Rhizobiaceae > Aerobium. Next base: position 4,974 of record JAEZXF010000559.1, read on the forward strand.
GCCTCGGTTCCCGCCCCCTCGGCCGAGAGC
>JAEZXF010000002.1 GCA_023419995.1 Pseudomonadota bacterium
TCGTCTCCGGCATCCTGACGCTGAAGGACAGCCTCGATCTCGGCCAGGTCGAGCAGGCGATCGCCTGGATGACCCCGGAGCAGGCGAAGACGGTCTATCTTCGGCTCGCCCGCCGGGCCGCGATCGACGGCGATGCACGGCTTCTCGCCTTCGCCTCGCAGCGCGTGGTCGAGGACGGGCAGGACGCGCCCGAGGGGCTCGACCCGCGCAGCGAGCTCTATTCCAGCATTTCCTCGGTCACGTCCGAGACGGTGGACGAAGTCTTGACCCGGCTGATCGAGCTCGACGCGTCGAAGCTGTCGGCATCGGACCGCGCGCTCCTCGACGCGGCGCGCGCCATCGCCACCGAGGTGGTCGCGCCGGCGAGGGCCGACCTTCCCGCAGCGCCGCCTGCCGACGCGGCGATCGCCGGCGACGCGCCGGCCGAACCCGCCCGGATGGCGGAAACCGACGCACCAACCGGGCCGGCCGACGCGGCCGGCCAGCCCGATCCCCTCGTGCTCTCGGCGCGCGCGCGCCTGGAGGAGATCGACAAGATGCTGGAGGAGAGCGAGCAATGAGCGTGGATGTGGCCATGAAGCTTGTTTCCGGCATTCCGCCCAAGGGCGGCGAACGCGGCGGCAAGGACGCCAGGACCGAGGCCGGCGGCTTTGACGAGATGCTCGCCGGCAAGGCCGACAAGCGCATGCCGCGCGACGCGCGCGGCAAGGAGAACGCGGACGAGGCGGAAGCCCCGGCGCAGTGGCGCCTCGGCGGCTACGACGCCCGCGTCGCCATGGCGATGCCCCGCATCGACCGCACGGCGGCCACGCTGGAGGAGGCGTCGCCGCTTCCGGCCGCGGAGGGCGAGGACGCTTCCGTCGAGGAGGCTTTCGCCGCCCTGGTCGCGCAGGCGCCGGATGCGGCCGACGAGGCAGCCGCCAAGGCAGGCACGGACGCCCCCGCGACGACGACCGGTCCCGCGGCCGGCCTTGCCGCCGCGCAGTCCCCGCGCCAGCGCGGCGAGAAGGACAGGCCGGTCGGGCAGGCCGACGCGGCGCAACCGCTCGACGAGGCGGGCGACACGGACCAGGACGGCACGGAGCCGACTGTCCGGACGACGGCCGCAGACGGCGCTTCCCAGGCCCGGCCGAACGCCGGCACGGCAGCCGTCCAGCAGGCCACGCCCGCGACGACCACGCCCGCGCGGCAGCAGGGCGGGACGGAACCGGCGGCGGACAGGCAGCAGGCGCAGGCCGGAGACGTGTCCGCCGAGCGGCAGCCGCGTCCGGCAGCCGCCTCCCGACAGGCCCCGGAAGGCCCGGCCACCGCCAGGGCACAGCCCTCCATGCCGGCCGCGGACGGCGCGCAGCCGCGCGTCAACGTCCTCGGCTTCACCACCGCCGTCGCGCCAGCCGCGACGACCCAGCTCAGCCCCACGGCGGCAGGGCTGGTGGCCACGATCGAGGCCGAGCCGAGCTGGCGCGCAGCAGCAGCCGAGGCCGCGGCCCTCACCGGCCCGCGCGCCCAGCAGCCGGGCACCGTCTCGACGCTGCGCATCCAGCTCAACCCGGCCGAGCTCGGCATGGTGACGGCGCGCCTGACTGCGACCGGATCGCAACTTGAGATAGAAATCCGCGTCGAATCCAACGACGCCCGCCAGCGGCTCGCCCATGACAGCGACGCCATCGTGAAGGCGCTGCGCTCGGTGGGCTACGACGTCGACAAGGTGACGATCCAGCAGGCGCCGCAGAGCGGCGGCACGCCCGCGCAGCAGGGCGGCTCCGGGCGCGATTCCTTCCTCCAGGGCCAGCAGCAGGCCGGGGACAACGCCAGAGGTCGCAATGGACAGGGCAGCGGGGACGGCGACCAGGCGGCGCGCCACGGCGCCATGGAGAAGGCTGCGGAACGCGCTGACAGCGGCGTTTATATCTAGCCTCGCCGGCACGGCCGCGGCGCTCGCCGGCAACGCCTGCGAGGCCGAGATCCTGCGGGCGGCGCAGCGCTACGACGTCCCGGCCGGCATCCTCTACGCCGTCGGGCTGGCGGAGACCGGCCGCAAGGGCAGCCTGCATCCCTTCGCCCTCAACATCGAGGGCAAGGCCGTGTTCGCCCGCTCCGCGCGGGACGCCGAGCGCGCGTTCCGCGAGGCCCGCGCCGGCGGCGTCAGGCTGATCGACCTCGGCTGCATGCAGATCAACCACCACTACCATTCCGAGCAATTCGCCAGCCTGCGCCACATGCTCGATCCGCGCCTCAACGTGGACTACGCGGCCCGTTTCCTGGCGAAGCTGAAGCAGCGCCACGGCAGCTGGTCGATGGCGGTGGCGCGCTACCATGCCGGGCCGGACAACGACCCGGCGCAGAAGCGCTACGTCTGCCGGGTGATCGCCAACCTGGCGGCCACCGGCTTCGGGCAGTGGACGCCGGAAGCGCGCGCCTTCTGCCACTCCTGATTGCACGCCGGCGTTCTCGGCCGGCCGTTCCGCCTTCCCCGAGAATCCCAAGAAAACACCCACAAGAATTCGTGGTTGTCGGAGATTCCCCGCTCCGGGTACCCCTTTATCCACAAGTTCGATCAACTGATTCGGAGGGCGGGCCGATGATAGTGATAGTGGACGAGCGCGAGCTCGTAAAAGACGGATACCATTCGCTTTTTGGCCGAGAGGGCGTCGCCAGCGCCGGCTTCGGCTCGAGCGATTTCGGCGAGTGGGTTTCCACAGCCCCGGAAGACGACCTGAAGGCCGTCCGCGCCTTTCTCATCGGCGAGTGCAAGAGCGACATCGTCTGCCCGCGCCGCATCAAGGACCGCAGCTCCGCGCCGGTGATCGCGCTCAGCGAGCAGCATTCGCTGGAGCAGACGCTGCGCCTCTTCGAGTCCGGCGTCGACGACGTGGTCCGCAAGCCGGTCCACATCCGCGAGATCCTGGCGCGCATCTCCGCCATCAGCCGCCGCGCCGGCGACGACAAGCCCTATTCCGAGTTCGGCGCGCTGCGCATCTTCATGGACGGCCGCGACCCCGAGATCGAGGGCACGCCGCTGCCGCTGCCGCGCCGCGAGCGCCGCATCCTCGAGTTCCTGGCCGCAAACGCCGGCCGCCGCGTCACCAAGACCCAGGTCTTCAACGCGATCTACGGCATCTTCGACGAGGACGTCGAGGAGAACGTGGTCGAGAGCCACATCAGCAAGCTGCGCCGCAAGCTGCGCGAGCGGCTCGGCGTCGACCCGATCGATTCCAAGAGATTCCTCGGCTACCGGCTGGTTGCCTGATGCCGGCCCCGAAGCGGCCACCGCACCCGGTCGGCCGCCTGCGGACGCGCCCCCGCTCCGTTCGCTGTCTCTTGTTCAGGACAGCCTCACGCAAGACTCGACGGATAGCGTTCATCCGAGCGGTTTGAATCTCGAGGAGACACCCATATGAGCCTGTACGGAATGATGCGCACCGGCGTTTCCGGCATGGCGGCGCAATCCACGCGCCTTGCCACCGTCGCCGACAACATCGCCAATTCCGGCACCAACGGTTACAAGCGCGCGAGCGTCGAGTTCTCCTCGCTCGTCATTCCGAACAGCGGGACCAACTACGTCTCCGGCGGCGTCGCCACCACCATCCGCTACGCGATCTCCCAGACCGGCAACACCCAGTACACCACCTCGGGAACCGACCTGTCGATCAAGGGCAACGGCTTCTTCGTGGTGCAGAACTCGAACGGCCAGCCCTTCCTTACCCGCGCCGGCTCGTTCGTGCCGGACGCGGAAGGCCGCCTCGTCAACGCGGCCGGCTTCTACCTGCTGGGCTACAGCTACGAGAATGGCATCCCGAGCCCCGTGGCCAACGGCTATGCCGGGCTGGAGCCGGTGACGATCTCGAACAACGAGCTGCAGGCGACCCCGACCACGCTCGGCAAGTATTCGGCGAACCTGCCCTATACGGCGACCGTCGTCCCGGCGGCGGACCTGCCCTCGACCAACAGCGCCAACGCTGAGTTCACCAACAAGCGCTCGCTGGTCGTCTACGACAATGTCGGCCAGGAAGTGCTGCTCGACATCTTCTTCACCCGCACCGGCGTCGCGGATCCCGGCGATCCTCTCGCCATCCCGCCGATCCCGGCCACCAACGACACCTGGGAAATGACGGTCTTCTACCAGCCGAACGCTGCGGCGACGACCTCCTTCCCCTACAGCCAGCCGGCGCTGCAGACGTCGACGCTGGAGTTCGACCAGTACGGCAAGCTCATCAGCCCGACCAACCTGACCATCGATCTGACGGCGCTGAACGGCGAGTCGATCGACCTCGACATCTCCGGCATGACGCAGCTCGCGGCCGAGTTCACCCAGGGCGAGGCCACCCGCAACGGCAACGGCCCGGCTGCGGTCGAAGGCGTCGTCATCGGCACCGACGGCATCCTCTACGCGCAGTACGCCAACGGCGCGACCGCGGCCCTCTACCGCCTGCCGATCGCCACCGTGCAGAGCCCGGACCAGCTTCAGGTCCTGCCCGGCAACGTGTTCTCGGCGGGGCTGGAATCCGGCGACGTGCAGATCGGCTTCGCCGGCAGCGGCGGTCTCGGCGACATCATCGCCGGCTCGGTCGAGAATTCGAACGTCGATATCGCCGAAGAGCTGACCAACATGATCGAGTCGCAGCGCAACTACACCGCGAACTCCAAGGTCTTCCAGACCGGCTCCGATCTGATGGACGTCCTGGTGAATCTCAAGAGATAGGCCGCAATGAACGGCAGTACGCAACAGGGGTAACATGTCTCTTTCGACAGCACTGAGCATCGCGCAGAGTTCGCTTCTCAACACCCAGCGCCAGACCAGCGTCGTGTCGAAGAACATGGCGAACGCGTACAACGCCGACTATTCGCGGCGTTCCGCGGTCGTCTCGAGCCTGGCCCAGGGTTCGCAGATCTCCATCATCAGCAGGGCGACGGACGCCGCCCTGTTCCGCCAGAACCTGACCGCCACCTCCGGCTGGATGGCGCAGAGCACCATCGTCAACGGGCTCGACCGGCTGGCCGTGTCCGTCAACGGCATCGACAACGCCACCTCGCCGGCCGCGCTGATCGGCAAGCTGCAGGAGGCGCTCCAGTTCTACGCCGGCACGCCCTCGAACCGCACGCTGGCCGAGAACACCGTCGAAGCCGCGCGCCAGGTCGTGCTCGGCCTCAACCAGGGCACGCAGGGGATCCAGGCGTTCCGCACCGAGATGGATTCGCAGATCGCCACCGCCGTGGCCGATCTCAACCAGCTCCTCGCCGACTTCAAGAAGGCCAACGACGAGATCGTCAACGGCACGCAGGCCGGCCGCGACGTGCTCGACAGCCTCGACCGGCGCGACGCGCTCCTGAAGAAGATCTCCGAGCTGGTGCCGATCTCGACCATCTCCCGCGCCCACGGCGACACGATGATCGTCACCGCCGACGGCACGACGCTGTTCGAGACCATCCCCCGCTACGTCCATTTCGAGGCGACGGCGGCCTTCGGGCCGGCGAGCGTCGGCAACCAGGTGTTCGTCGACGGCGTGCCGCTCCAGTCGGCCACCGGCGCCAACACCACCGGCTCCGGCTCGATCGCGGCGATGGTCCAGCTTCGCGACAGCTATGCCGACGGCCTCCAGCTCCAGCTCGACGAAGTCGCCCGCGGGCTCATCACGTCCTTCGCCGAGACCGATCCCAACCCGCCCAACGGCGAGTTGCCGGGCCTCTTCGTCTGGAACACACCCTCGACCATGCCCGCCGCGGGCACGCGCACCGTCGGGCTTGCCGGCCTCATCTCGCTCAACGCGATGGTCGACCCGCAGCAGGGCGGCGACGCCCAGCACCTGCGCGACGGCATCAACTTTGACGCGAACCCCGACGACTATGCCAGCTTCAGCGCGCTGCTGATGAGCTTCGACCAGAAGCTCGACGCGCAGGCGAGCTTCAACACCGCGGCCGGCACCACCGTCGCGCTGAGCCTGAAGGACTACTCGGCCGCGACCGTCGGCTGGCTCGAGGACGCCCGCAAGACCGCCGCCGGCGCAGCGGAAACCAAGAGCGCGCTCGTTCTGCGCACCACGGAAGCCCTTTCCAACATCACCAGCGTCAACATCGACGAAGAGATGGCGCTGATGCTGGAACTCGAACATTCGTACTCGGCCTCGGCAAAGATGTTGCAGGTCATCGACGAGATGCTCCAGACATTGCTGGCGGCGGTGAGGTAAGACCGATGAAAGTGTCCTTCGTTTCCTCCCAGGCGATCTCGCAGGCGCTGCGATACCAGAGCACGCGCATCCAGAGCGACCTCAACACCGCCCTCAAGGAGATGAACACGCTGCGCGTCGCCGACACCGGCCTCGCGCTCGGCGCCCGCACCAGCATATCGGTCTCCCTGCATCGCGAGGTCGACCGGCTGAACAGCATCATCGATTCCAACAACCTCGCCGCCTCGCGGCTGGAGATGACGCAGATCGGCCTGCGCCAGCTGACCGACACGGCGAGCGAACTGCTGACCAACTACTCAACCGCGCTGTCCGACACCGCCGACCCGGCGATCGTCCGCCAGCAGGCCGAGAAGGCGCTGGCCCTCATGTCCTCGGTGCTGAACGGCAACGTCAACGGCGAGAACATCTTCGCCGGCATCAACACCGACGCCAAGCCGTTCAACGACTTCCTCGACCCCACCTCCCCCAACCGGATCGCGTTCGATGCGGCGTTCGTGACGCATTTCGGCTTCGCTGCCGATGATCCGGCGGCGGCCAACATCACCGACGCCCAGATGGACGCCTTCCTGACGGCGGTCGAACCGCAGTTCCTCGGCGCCGACTGGGATGGCGCGTGGTCGAACGCGACCGACCAGCAGATCACCTCCCGCATCACGCTGACGGAAACCGCCCAGACCTCGGTGTCGGCCAACATCCCCGGCTTCCGCATGCTGGCGATGGCCTCGGCGCTGGTCGCCGGCACCTTCACCGACTCGATGAGCGCGGAGGGACGCAAGTCCGTGCTCGACCGCGCCTTCGCGCTCGTCGGCCAGGTCATCCCCGAATTGGCCAATCAGCAGGGCTACACCGGTATCGTCGAGCAGCGCCTCACCAGCGCCAACGACCGCATGTCGATGCAGATCGACCTGTTCACCAAGAGCCTTCAGGATCTCGAGGGCATCGACGAGCTCCAGGCCGCCTCGCGCGTCACCAGCCTGAAGACCCAGCTCGAGATTTCCTATTCGCTGACATCGAGCATGCAGCAGCTCAGCCTGCTCAAATACCTTTCGTAACCCGGCAGCAGGAAAGACGACACAGGAACGCCATGTATCAATTCTCCTACGCCGAAGTTCAGTCAGATTCCGTGGCCGATGCCAAGGATCGGGAAAAGCAGATTCTGACGCGCTCCATCGACCTGCTGGTGGCGGCGAAGGAGAAGGGTACCCCCTCCATCGAGGCGGCCCAGGCGATCCTTTTCCTGAACCGGGTGTGGACCGCCTTCATCGAGGATCTCGGCAGCGAGGAGAACGAACTGCCGCACGAACTGCGCGCCAATCTCATCTCCATCGGCCTGTGGCTCCTGCGCGAGGCGGAGGAGGTCCGGCAGGGCCGCTCCGACAATCTCGAGGGGCTGATCGAGGTCTCCCAGATCATCCGTGATGGCATTCAATGAAAAACACCCTGAAAATCACGCTCAAGGCCAACGAGAAGATCTACGTCAACGGCGCCGTCATCCGCGCCGACCGCAAGGTCTCGCTCGAGCTGCTCAACGACGTGCAGTTCCTGCTCGAGGGCCACGTCCTCCAGCCGGAGGCGGCGACCACGCCGCTGCGGCAGCTCTACTTCATCATCCAGGTCATCCTGATGAACCCGCAGGGCGCGCCTGAGGCGCGCGAGATGCTGCGCAAGTCCATGCCGCTGCTGCTCGCCACCTTCAGCGACGAGCACGTCCGCGCCTCGCTCAAGAACATCGACCGGATGGTCAACGAGGGACACGTCTTCGAGGCGCTCAAGGCGCTGCGGGCGCTCTATCCCCGCGAGGCATCCATCTTCGACAGCCACGGCCTGCAGCCGGCGGCCCTCACCCTCACCGCAGCGGAGTAGATGCCATGACCGTTTCCGCCGTAGGGTCCTCGACCGGCACACAGAGCACGGCCAGCAAGGCCCAGACCGTCGACTACCAGTCCTTCCTGCGCCTGCTCGTGGCACAGATGAAGAACCAGGACCCGACGGCGCCGATGGACTCGACCGACTACGTCGCGCAGCTCGCCACCTTCTCGCAGGTGGAGCAGTCGGTGCAGATCAACGCCAAGCTCGACGGCATCCTGCAGGCCTCGACCTTCGCCCAGGCCGGCGACCTGATCGGTCGCGAGATCGAATCCTCCGACGGCAAGATCAAGGGCACCGTCGAGAGCGTGCGCCTCTACAGCGACGGTATCATGGCCAAGCTGACCGACGGCCAGGAACTGCCGGTGTGGGCCGGCGTCGTCATCCGCTAGGGCGCCGGACCGGGAGGCGACGGCGCTTTCCGGGCTGCCGCCGGGCGAGAAACAGGAAGTGAATCGCCATGAACGAGGCCGATGCCCTCGACATCGCGCAGTTCGCGATCTGGACGGTCCTGACCGCATCGGGCCCGGCGGTCGCGGTCGCGATGTTCGTCGGCGTCGGCATCGCCTTCCTGCAGGCGCTGACCCAGGTCCAGGAAATCACCCTGACCTTCGTTCCCAAGATCGTGGCGATCCTGCTGACGGTCGCCTTCTCCGCGCCCTTCATCGGCGCGCAGATCGCCTCCTTCACCAACGTGATGTTCCAGCGCATCGAGAGCGGGTTCTAGGGGAGTAAGGGAGTAAGGGAAAGACTCCCCTACTCCCTTCCCTCTCCCACCCTCGCGCAAGCTTGAGTGCCTAGTCTTCGCCGGACGGGGCTTGCCCCGCATGCGAATTCCTATGGCAGGACGGTCGGTCAGGCATGGCGCTCATCGAAACAGCTTCTCCCCTTACGGTCCGCAACTACGGCCGTGACGTGGCGCTCGCCCTCGGCGTCATCGTCATCCTGTCGATCCTGTTCCTGCCGATCCCCGCCTTCCTGATCGACTTCGGCCTGGCGCTGTCGATCGCCGTCTCGGTGCTGATCCTGATGGTGGCGCTGTGGATGCAGAAGCCGCTCGACTTCACCTCGTTCCCGACCGTCCTGCTGATCGTCACCATGCTGCGGCTGGCGCTCTCGATCGCGACGACGCGCGCGATCCTGTCGCACGGCAACGACGGCGTCGACGCCGCCGGCTACGTCATCTCGGGCTTCTCCAGCCTGGTGATGGCCGGCGACTTCGTCATCGGCCTGATCGTGTTCCTGATCCTGATCGTGGTGAACTTCATCGTCATCACCAAGGGCGCCACCCGCATCGCCGAGGTCGGCGCCCGCTTCACCCTCGACGCCATCCCCGGCAAGCAGATGTCGATCGACGCCGACCTCTCCGCCGGCGTCATCGACGACAAGCAGGCCCAGACCCGCCGCCGCGAGCTGGAGGAGGAATCCTCCTTCTTCGGCGCCATGGACGGCGCGTCGAAGTTCGTGCGCGGCGACGCCATCGCCGGTCTCATCATCACCGCCATCAACATCATCGGCGGCATCGCCATCGGCTATTCCCGCCATGGCATGGGCATGGCCGAATCCGCCGACGTCTTCGTCAAGCTGTCGGTCGGCGACGGCCTCGCCACCCAGATCCCGGCGCTGATCGTGTCGCTCTCCGCCGGCCTCGTCGTCTCCAAGGGCGGCACCCGCGGCGCGACCGACGAGGCCGTGTTCGGCCAGCTCGGCGCCTACCCTCGCGCGCTCTCCGTCTCGGCGCTGTTGCTGTTCGGCATGGGGCTGATGCCCGGCCTGCCGATGCTGCCCTTCTTCGTGCTGGGCCTGGCCATGGCCTCCATCGCCTACGTCATCCCGCTCCAGCGCAACAAGAAGATCGAGGCCGAGAAGATGGCGGAGCAGAAGGTGGAAGCCGCCAAGGTCGAGGAGGAGAAGCAGTCGATCAAGTCGTCGCTGAAGACCGCCGAGATCGAGCTGCTGATCGGCAAGCAGCTCTCGACCAAGCTCCTGACGTCGCATCAGGAGCTCGCCTTCCGCATGAGCAAGATGCGCAAGAAGTTCGCCACCCAGTACGGCTTCGTCGTGCCCGAGGTGAAGCTGACCGACGACTTCTCGATCCCGCCGAAGAACTACCAGATCAAGATCCACGGCACCGTCGTCGCCGAGTACCAGATGCGCGTCGGCGAGGTCATGGTCCTTCTCGGCAACGGTCCGCTGCCGCAGGTTCCGGGCGAGGAGGTGCGCGAGCCGGCCTTCGGCATGCGCGCTTACTCGGCGTCGGAGATGTTCTCCGAGGACCTGAAGCGCGACCGCTTCACCTTCGCCGACAACATGTCGGTGCTCCTCACCCACCTCTCCGAGGTCATCCGCAACAACCTGCCGCAGCTCCTCTCCTACAAGGACATGAAGGCGCTGATCGAACGGCAGGACCAGGAGTACCGCAAGCTGATCGACGAGGTTTGCACCTCGCACATCTCCTATCCCGGCCTGCAGGCGGTGCTGAAGCTGCTCCTGGCCGAGCGCGTGTCGATCCGCAACCTGCACCTGATCATCGAAGCCATCGCCGAGATCGCCCCCCACGTGCGCCGCACCGAGCAGATCGTCGAGCACGTGCGCATCCGCATGGCGCAGCAGATCTGCGGCGACCTGACCGAAAGCGGCTCCCTCAAGGTGCTCCGCCTCGGCAACCGCTGGGATCTCGCCTTCCATCAGGCGCTGAAGCGCGACGCCAAGGGCGAGATCCGCGAGTTCGACATCGATCCGCGCCTGCTCGAGGAGTTCGGCAACGACACCACCAGGGCCGTGCGCGCGCATCTCGACGCCGGCGAGCGCTTCGTGCTCGTCACCGCGCCCGACGCCCGCCCCTATGTGCGCATGATCGTCGAGCGGCTGTTCGCCACCCTGCCCGTCCTGTCGCATGTCGAGATCGCGCGCGGCGGCGAGGTGCGCGTCCTCGGCTCGATCTCCTGAGGAAGGGCGCGGGCCAGATGGAACCCGGCATCGCCCACGGCCCGGAGCGCGGCGTAGCCCCGTGC